>NZ_CAPDXS010000135.1:767-14673 GCF_948601915.1 uncultured Acetatifactor sp.
ACCTTCATAGATGACATCATCCAGAAAAGCCATATTGAAAAGGAGCTGCTTTCTCATCTGGACGGAATAAGGACCGTGTTCGACGGCGGCGCAGGATGTGGGCGATTCTCGATTCTCCTTGCAAAACATGGCTGCGAGGTCACACATTTCGACATTTCCCAGCCCATGATAGACAAGGCCAGGGAACTGGCGGAAAAAGAAGGCGTCCTTGACAGAATCACGTTTGTGAAAGGGGCGTTGGAGCATCTGGAAGCTTTCAGGGACAGCTCCTTCGACATGGTGATTTCCTTTGACGCCCCTGTTTCCTATACCTATCCCAATCAGGAAAAGGTCATCGCCGAACTGGTGCGCATATGCCGCAAACGGATTATGATAAGCGTGTCAAGCCGTTTAGGGTACCTTCCATACCTGGCGAACCCCATCCAAAAGAACCAATTCATCTTAGATCCGGATTGCGGCGATCTCTTTGTGAAATGGTGCGTGGCCAACAGGGCGGACGCGATTGAGGCCTTCCGCTTCCACAGGGAGGCCGTCGGGAAGCTGTGGGAGGAAGGGCTCATGGGCGGCGACGAGGAGATCGCCGAGTATGAAAGGGGAGGCGCGCCCTGGTGCATCACATACACCTTCATGCCGGACGAACTGGAGGGCATCCTGAAACGGAATGGCGTGAAAAATATCGAGCTGGCGGGCCCCGGTGCCTATGCGAGGACCCTTCCCAATGAATTGCTCGTAAAGATGATGAAGAATCCGGGACAGCGTTCTGACTTTTTGGACTTTTGCCATCGTTTTGATTCCAATCCCTTTGTGTGCGGCATGGGAAAAGACAATCTGTTGGCCCAGGGAGAGGTATGATGGCCTGATTTCATGTACCTGTGGCACAGCACCCGGACGTCCCCGAAGGGAGGAACTGGCTGCCCGGAAAAGCGCATCCCCTCCTACAGCTTCAGCAGCACGGATGCGCAGAACATGCCGTCCCTGCATTCCGTGCGCAGCATCCCCCCGTAGCGGGCGGCGATATGGCGCACCGACTCCAGCCCCAGCCCGGAACCGCCCCGCTTGGTGGACAGGAGGGCTCCATTGGGATCCTGCCGCAATTCCCCCTCAAAGGTGTTGTCCACTGTGACCAGGAGGCACTGTCCCTCTATCTTCCCCCGGAATACGATCTGCCGCCTGGATCCTTCCTGGGCCATGCAGGCCTGTAGGGCATTTTCCAGAAGATTCCCCAGGATGACCGAAAGGTCGCTCTCCGCGATCCCCAGATCGGCGGGGAGATTCCCATATACGGCGAAGCCTGCGCCTGCGTCAGTTGCCTGTCTGGCAAAGTAGGACAGCAGCAGGTTGGCCGTATGGTTCCGGCAGAAGACTGCCTGCGAGTCTTCCGGCAGGGAACTGCGGTACTCGTCCAGGTACGCCCGCAGCCTGTCGTACTCCCCGTCCTCCAGATAGGCGGCCATGAGGGCCATATGATGCCGCAGGTCATGCTCCGCCCGCCTGGTCTCCTGGATCCTGTCCTTCAGATTGACATACTGCAGATTCTCCAGCAGGAGCATGTGGTTCTGCTGTTCCAGCTCCATGTTCCGGCAGTATTCACTGAGCAGCCGGGCCACGATGTGGTAGATCAGGAAAGCCCCCAGATTGATGCACAACAGGAACAGGGCATTGACGGGCTGTAGGGCCACCTCCAGGCCGGACTGCCCGCTGCCGTAGAGATGGTAGAACCACAGCAGATAGAAGGTGGCCGGAATCAGCCACAGATACCGCCATATGGAAGCGTCCGCTTCTTTCTCCACCGCGTCCGAATACACATTCCGGATATAGAGGAACAGCGGAATCAGGATGACGGCCTGCACCGCTGCCATGAGGGCGGTAAAAGACCACCGGTATGTCTGCACAGCAAGCCCGGGGAAAATCTGCCCCTCCAGGCATTTGGAGCAGACCACCACCAGATTGGCGATGTTGGACAGCATGAGCAGGGTGAACAGGGTCTTTCCCGGGTGCGCCCGGACGGAACAAAAGTAGAACAGGAAATAGAGAGCCGTGCTGGATGCGCTGACAAATCCTTTCCGGTCAGTGGGCGAAAAGGACGCCAACAGCCCCAGAGCCATCTGCAGGAGCGCCACCAGAGCCGCCAGCATGCAGGTAGCCCGTCTGGAATAGCGTAGATGCCCCCGGAAGGGGTAGAGGGCCAGGAACAGATAGGGCAGGAAATTCAGCAGGGAATATACACTGATTTCCAGGATTCTGTAGAAAGGCGGCATCATTCCCCCATCTCCTTTCGCATCCGCTGGAAGAGGAAGGCGGCGTAGGCCTCCTGGACCTCCTTCTCCCTCCGGCGGCTGACGGCCACGGCGCTTCCGTCGCTCATGGTGAACATGGCGCCGTTCTGTGCGGACACCTCATGGAAATTGAGGATGATCCCCTTGGCGCAGCAGCAGAAATAGGGATACTCCAAAAGCAGGCCCTGGAATCCTGCCTGGGAGATCCTTGTGCGCAGCTGTCCGTCCTTTTTCATGTGCATTGTTACTACATGGTTGTGGTATTCTGTATAAATGATGTTCCGCGGAAAAATCCTCTTCCCGTCAGGCAGGGTGATGAAGCGGCTGAACTCGTAGCTTTCCAGATCCAGCTTCCGGAGCATGTTCATGATGTCTCTGTCCGAGAAGGGCTTGTGCAGATAATAATGGGCCCCCACCTCGTAGCTTTCGCTGGCGAAGGCGTTGCTGGAGGTGCAAAAGACCAGGCGGCAGTCCGCGTCCCTCTCCCGGATCCGGCGGGCGGCCTCTATCCCCGGCATGCCCTCCATATAGATGTCCAGCAGGATCAGGTCGCACCCGCCGGGGTGCCATGCCGCCAGGAACTCCTCCGCGCTGCGGTAACAGCGGATTACATTTTCGGTATAGCCCAGAAGGGAGAGCTGATGCTCCAGCCTGCGGGACAGGCAGTCCAGCTCGTCCTGTTCATCATCTACGATAGCGATTCTCATAAGATTCCCCCTACATATGGCAGCCCTGCATCGGGGCCTGGCGGCATTGCCCTGTCTCTATTATGCCCACGAGCGATAAGGTTTGCCATCGGTTCATAGCATCTGCCGCTCGTGTGTCCGGATGTCGATGGAAGAGGAGCATTCCATGGCAAATTTCAGCGGCTATCAGTATATATTATAGTGGAATTTAGGGGAAAAGGAAAGGCTGAATTTCGGTCGGAAGGGCCATTTTGGCTACCGCTTGAGTCGAAAAACTGCCGTTTGAGTCGTCCGGCTTGTCTCCCTCTTCTGCAGCCGCATATAATCCCTTTATACACTGTCAGCCCGGGGCGGCCTTTCTGCCGGGGCAGCGTATGGGAGAAAGGAGCGGAGGTGCAGAGCTTATGAGAAAGAGGATGGGAAAGGCGGCCGTGAGCCTGGTGTTGGCAGCGGCCATGGCAGTATGGACGCCGCCGGCGGGCGGGGCGAGCCTGGCGGCTTCGGGTGGAACGGCTTCGGAGGGGAACCTGGGGGGCGTGTCTTTTAGCGGGACGGCTTCGGAGGGGAACCGGGAAGGCGCGGTTTCTGGCGGGACGTCTATGGAGGGGGAGCTTCCGGAGGAGGGGGCAGCGGACGGTGCGCCCGGGAAGGGCACGGCTGCGGAAAGGGGCGTTCCTGGGGGGGCATCTGCGGGTGCGGAGGAATCGGGAGAGGCATCCGGGGAGAGCGTTTCGGGCGATGCTTTGGGAAATGAAGGGAACCAGCCTGGAGGCCCTGCAGAGGGGGAAGGAAGCTGGGGTGAGACATCCGGAAATGTAGGAAATGAACCTGGAGAAGCTGCGGAGGGCGAGGGAGCTGGCGAAAGTCCCGAAAAAGGAGAAGCCACAGACAAAGCGCCCGCAGCCGGAGAGGACGGTTCGGGCGAGGCTTCCGGAGATGAGGGGAACCAGCCCGGAGGCTCTGCAGAAGGAGAAGGAGGCTCGGGCGAGGCTTCTGGAGATGCGGGGAACCAGCCCGGAGGCTCTGCAGAAGGAGAGGACGTTTCGGGCGAGGCTTCTGGAAATGAGGGGAACCAACTTGGAGGCTCTGCAGAAGGAGAAGGAGGCTCGGGCGAGGCTTCCGGAGATGCGGGGAACCAACTTGGAGGCTCTGTAGAAGGAGAAGGAGAAGGAAGCTCGGGCGAGGCTTCTGAAAGTGCAGGGAATGAGCCGGGAGATTCTGCGGAGGGAGAAGGCGCAGAGGAGAAGCCCGGGAAGGAGGACTCGGACAGCTCCTCTTTGGATGAGGGAAGCGCGGACGGGACTTCCGAATCAGGGGAGGCCTCCGACAAGCCCTCTGCAGACATGACGCTGCCGGATGGCCCGGAGGGCGATGCCGCCATGGACGGGGCGCTGCCGGAGGGACTGCCCGGGGACGGCGAGCTGTCTGGCGCATTATCGGCAGAAAAGGCATCGGCCGCGGACAGCAAGGGCGTGGCGTATGAGACTGTAGGGGACCATGCATACAACATATATGCCAACGGACAGCCTCTGCTGCTCGTGGCCGGAGAGCAGGCCGGTTATGCAAAGCTGTATGTGGATTCCAATAGAAACGGTATCGGCGAGGATGAGGAGGAAATCACGTCCTTCCAGGGAGACGGACAGCCAAACGGAATTCCCTATTCGGAGCAAAGCGGCTATTTCCTGGCGAACTCGTCCATCTACGGCGGTGCGAAGGAGGGGACATGCCAATATGACACTTATGTCATGCTCGCCGGATCATCCTTTGAGCCAGATGCCGACAATCCTGCCTACACCGTCTGGGGGATTTATGGCGGGAATGCGGGAGGGACCCTGACAGGCAGCACGAATGTGACTCTATCCGGCGGCAATGTAAGGAACATATATGGAGGCAATCAGGAGGGAGTTTTAACCGGGGATACCCATGTAGCCATATCTGGCGGCACTGCCCAATATGTCCTGGGGGGCGGGCGCAGCGGCCAGGTCAACGGAAACACATCGATATGGGTTACAGGCGGATCTGTGGCCAATGGCATATGTGGCGGCCTCGCCGAGGGGACGCTAGGAGGCAATACCAGCATTCACATAGAGAATGCCCAGGTGGAATCCGTATACGGCGGCAATGAATACTCCGGAATGGTAGGCGGCAATACGGAGCTGTTCTTTGGCGATGGCGCGGTGGTGAACGGGTGGACTTATGGCGGCGGAGCGGGAAGGGATGCCGCCATCCCCACAGAAGTGGCCGGGAGCACGAACATCACCATCGATGGCGGACGATTTCTTCATAACATCTATGGAGGCGGAGGCTGGCGAGGCGCGAAAGTGGGCAGCAGCAATATTACGGTCAATGGCGGAGATTTGGCAGGTGTGTGGGTCTACGGAGGCGGAGAAGAGGCCTCCGAAGTGACAGGTACGGCCTCCATCGCTATACAGGGAGGTACGGTGGGGACAGTCTGCGCTTCCGGAGCCGGATTCAACAATACGGAAGCGGTCGTTGGGGCAGCGGACATCCGGCTTTTGGGAGGTACAGTGGGCGGTTTCCGGGCTCTGGACAACGACAGGCTGTCCATTCAGGGGAATCTGTCCGTCATGGTGTCAGGGGACAGCTTTGCCAATATGGGGCTCTATTTTGGCGAATCCGGCTACAAGGCGTTCCGGACAGTCTCTGTGACGCTGAAAGACGGAAAGGCGGCCAGCCTGCGAATCGCCTCTAAGGTAGAGGATAAGCTGGAGATCACCTTTGAAAATGCGTCCGTGGGCTCCCTGGAGCTGGCGGAGGGGGTACTGGCGGCTGCCCGGGAGTCCACCCTGTCCTACATCGGCTGCGGCAGCGGAGCGGGCGGCTGGGGAACCTGGGGCGGAGACTTCATTGGGCCGACCAGCTTCATAGCGGGGGACAATCCGCTCCTGTGGGGCTCCCGCCTGAATAAAAACCGGTTCAAGCAGGTGATTTTCCGGGACAGCTACGTGGATTATTATGACGATTCCACTGTAGGCAATGAGAATGGGCCGACTGCCTGTGCGCAGAAGCTGGTGCTGGACGGAGGGGCGCTTCGGCTGACCGGGAGCATGCTGACCTATATGCCGCAGACGGAGCTGCTGCATGAACCGCTGCTGATTCGCAGCAGCAGCAACTGGGCGGGCATCCATTTCCGGGAGAACCCCACGGGCCAGGCGCGGATACAGTGGATGGCTACCGACGGAACCGAGACTCCCGAATCTGTGGGTTGGGGTCTGGCGGAGACGCCAAAGGATGGGCCGGAGGAGCTCTTCCTCCCGGCGGCAGAGGGCTATGCGGTGGTATATGAAATGGCCCACCGCGGCGGTTCCGATGGGAATATATGGGACGGAAGGCTCTGGAAGACCGACCTGACGGAAAACCTCTGCAGATGCCAGGTGATAAGCTCCTCGCTGAAGGAGACAGTGTTCCCGCTGACGGAAAGCGGCGGGGCTACAGTGACGCTGGAGGATGTCAGAGAAGGAAGCGCCGCTGGCTCTCAAAATTGTCCTATATTCACCCATAGGGACACTGCCTCTGTGTTCACCTATACCCTGTTGGAGGAAGGGACTACCGCCCCGGGGGCAGCGCTGGAGGGGAACAGCCTTACAGCGGAGGGCCCCGGCACGGCGCGTGTGGAAATAAGACAGGAACTAAACGGGAAAACGAATGTTTATGATGCTTTCGTGGACTTCATCAGGGTTCCGGAAAAAGATTGCTATATCTTCGCCCAGGGCATGACGGAAGATATCTCCTTCGCTTTAGAAGGAGCTGCCTTCAACGAGAATCGTTCCTATATATGGAACCAGTCGGATCAGCCCCAGCACGGCTACGTGGACTGGGATATGTATACAAAGACCCTGGAGGACAGCGCTCTGCGCTTCGATTTCAGCAGGGAATATTACAATGGACTGCCTGTAGGGGAGTACAGCTTTCAGGCGGCAGCCTATTTCCAATCCGGAAGCGGCCGGGAGAGACTGTATGTCTACGAGTTCACCATAAAAATCGTCCTTCCTACGGAGGTGGAGAATCCTGACATCCGGCTATCGGAGAGCCGGTTCCACTATGACGGGACGGCGAAGGAGCCTTCGGTGGTGGTGATGGATGGGGACACGGTGATTCCGGAGACGGAATATACTGTCACCTTTCAGAACAATGTCAACGTGGGCACGGCCACCGTCACCGTCGCCAACAAGCCCGGAGGCTTCTATATAGTGGGCGAGGCAAGCGCGACCTTCCACATCGTGAACGAATACCAGCCGGAGAAGGGCAGGGACTATCTCACGGCTCTGAACGAGAATGGCTGGACGAAAGACGATTTTGTAGTATCCGCCGGGGAGGGCCGCCTGCTCTCCCTGGGAAACACGGCATCGGACGACTGGACAGAGCAGCTGCGGCGGACGGAGGAGACGGGAGAGGGCTCCCTGACCTTCTATGTAAAAGATAAGGCGACGGGCCGCATCTCCCTGGCGGCCACGGAGACCTACGGGATTGACCGGACAGCGCCGGAGGCCTTCGACATCCGCTTCAACGGGACTTCTGTCAGGAGGCTGCCCGCGGACGTCGCTTTCGGACTGTTCTCCCGGAAGGGGATCGACGTCTCCCTTCTGGCGGAGGATGCCCTGAGCGGCATAGGCAGCATCGTCTACTACCAGTCAGGGAACATATTGACCCAGGCGGAGCTGCTGGAAGTAAAAGGCTGGACGCCCGGGAACCGCTTCACGGTTGCGCCCGGAGATGGAAGACGGATTGTAGTCTACGTCAAGGCCACGGATTTGGCGGGGAATGAGGTGTATTATGCATCCCGGGGCGTGGTGTTCGACCTGACGCCGCCTGTAATCGCAGGGGTAAAGCCGGGCGGTACATACTATACCACCCAGACTGCGGAGGTGACGGATCGGAATCTGGCTTCCGTGGCCCTGAACGGGGAGACGGCCTCCGGCAGCCTGGCGCTTCCGGGGAACAGGGAGGCGGTCTATGTCATAAAGGCCACGGATCTGGCGGGGAACGAGACCCTGGCCACAGTGACCATGAAGCCCATCAGCGTCTTGGCCCAGGCCATAGAGGGCCTGACGGAGGGGAATGCCACATCCGCCCACAGGGAAGTCCTGGAATCCGTCCGGGCCGTGGAGGCAGACTGCGCCAGCGCCACCCGGGAGGAAAAGGAGGAGCTACAGGAAATCCTGGACACCTGCCACAGGCTCCTGGACAGGATCGACACGGCGCAGGGGGAGCTGGCGGATGTGGAGGGCACAGTGGAGGGGATATCCAAAGACACCGTGCAGCTCACAGACCGGGAGGCCCTGGAGAAGGCTAGAGAGGAGCTGGAAGCCCTGCTGGACGAATACGGCGGGAACTACACGGAAGCCGAGGAACAGGCCATTGAGGCAGACCTGGACCGCATCGCCGGGGCCCTGGAGAGCATCGGGAAGGTGCTGGAGGCAACGGAGCTGATTGCGGAGCTGCCTCGGCCCGAGGACGTGAGCCCGGACGATATGGACGCGGACAGCGCCGCGGCACAGGCAAAAGCGGCTCTGGAGTCCCTGACGGAGCATGAGAGATCCCTGGTGGATGCCGGGAAGCTGGAGAAGGTTCTTGCCGCCCTGACGGATTACAAAATCCTGGAGGGCGATGGGAGCCAGTGGATTCAGGAGACAGAAGGGAGCATCGCCTTCCGGGTGAACGGGGCGGTGGAGAAGTTCACGGGGCTGTTGGCAGACGGAGAGCCGTTGGATGCGAAGCACTATACAGTGAAGTCCGGCAGCACCATTGTCACCCTGGAGGAAAGCTATCTGGACACCCTGCCGGTAGGGTCCCACAGCCTGACCTTCCTCTATCTGGACGGCCAGGTTTCCGGTGAATTCGAAGTCCAGGCCAAGGACGGCCCTGACAATCCGGACAATCCAGGCGAGACCGCGCTGCCGGACAGCCCGGACAGGCCGGACGGCCCGGGTGAGACCACGCCGCCGGACGGCCCCGACAAGCCTGATGGCCCAGGCGAGACCACGCCGCCGGACGGCCCCGACAAGCCTGATGGCCCGGGCGAGACCACGCCGCCGGAGGGCCCCGACAGACCGGGTGGCCCAGGCGAGACCGTGCCGCCGGAGGGCCCCGACAGACCGGGTGGCCCAGGCGAGACCACGCCGCCGGACGGCCCCGGCACGCCTGATGGTTCCGGCAGGCCCTCTGGCCCGGCCGCGTCCGGGAGCCAGGGCGACAGCGCCATGTCCGGCGCTCCGCGCAGCCCCCAGACAGGGGACAGCACGCCGCCTTTTGCCGCGCTTGCCTGTACATCGGGAGCTTTGCTGGCGGCTATGGCCTTATGGCGATTCATGGGACGGAAAAGGCGTGAGGACAGGTTGTAGAAATTCGATTGCCTGCGGATTCGTGTATAGCATGGAGGAAATGTGCATAGAACATGACAGAGCTGTCAGCTATGGCAGTTCTGCCAGCAGTGTAATAAATCTTGAAGGAGAAGCGGTGCTCCGCAGAAGATAGGTCAGAAATAGTAAATACTGAAAAATGGTGCAAACTGGAAGTAAAATCAGTAAAAGGGTCGTTTATCGGCCCTTTTACAGCATTATATCGAGTAGTTTAAAATGGACTTTAACTGTGTCTCTGATAGAAAATAATTTGACATACTTGTTTTCCGCTTTTACGACCCTGAAGTTTTTTAAGAAATCAAATATGTCCGAAGTGGAATATTTGTTTTCCAGAACATGGAATTGCAGGATGCACTCCAGGAGGACAGCGATGTAGCAGACCAGGAAATGACCCTTGATCGAATCTTCTCATCCTCCCTGTCGATCTCAAAGAAAAAGTTGGTGCAGTCGAAGTATGTCTTGTCAGTGGAGATGCCGTAGACTGCACTGGTCTGCGCCGTGAAGAGCTCAGCAATCTTTTCATAGTTTGCCCCTAAGAAGGAAAGGCCGTCAAGGAGCTGGTCATAAGAATAATTGCAGGGATGGAAGAGGCTGGGGAGGACTTCATGGAATGTCCTGAGTTTGCTGCAGGGGTTTACGCTCCTGGCATAGGCCAGGGATGAGAGGAGCTCATAAATGTCGAACTGGAAATCACCTTATTATCAGGGGCTTCCGCCCTCTTCCAGATATAGCCCCACCCGGCTCTCCAGATGATCGATTACCATTTCCTCTGTAATGGTATCGGAAAAATACTGCTCCAGTTCTTCGGACATAATGTTCATCAGTTCCATCGGAAAATATCTCAAGGGTCTTGCTTTATCGACCATATCCAGTAGTGCCGTCCTATCCTGTTCTATATTCAGGTCATCGCCCAGTACAATCCGACCGAAGCCATGCGTATCAACTACGGTGTCTTCAGTCATGGCAGCAATCTGCTCTTCCAGTACATCCTTTCGCACGCTTAACCCATAATTTAAATCTCTCGATGCCTGAATCTGTCCCTCATAGGAGAGGCATACGCTGATAAAAGCAATTGCGGCCTCCTTTTCCTCCTCTGTAGCCGTCCTGCGGATCGCCAACGGATTGCTACCGCTTTCCATAAAGTGGGCTGCGCCATTCTTTGTTGGATACCCGATATAATTGGCATTCTCTCCATAACAAATGCGATATGCAGCAAAATCCTCAGGCTTACTGATGGTCAACTCATTGCAAAGAACCTTCCCTTCCAACAGGGAGGTGCCAGGGCTTACCCCTTCCTCGCGGACACAATATTTTTTTGCAAGTTCCAGAGCCCTGCGGAAATCGCTGCTGTCAAAATTCAGCGTCCTCGTTTCCGCATCCAGGAGATATGTATCATCAATTCCATGGCTAAGAAAGCTTGTGATAAAATAGGTTCCGTAATCACCCCCATAAAAATCAAAAATCGCTTCTAGATCCGGCTTGCCCTCAACGCACTGCAAAAATGCATCATAATCCCAATCTTTCAGGGTCGAATCCCCGGTGATTAGTGTACGCAGCCGGAAGTCTGTCACGACTCCATATAAGGCTCCATGAATCCTTCCCATGTCCAGAACGGAAGGGAGCAGCTCTTCCGTGATACCCAACTGCTCCATAATTGCATCCAAAGGTTCCCATTGCTGTTCCTGCTCCTCGAAGCCTGTAAGCAAAGTATCGATTAGTACCGGGCCCTTTCCCGCAGTCAATTCCGTCAAAAGTGCAGTCTCATCATAATCGCTTTTCAATTCAACATGGTATCTGGGATACCTTTTGTTGAATTCCACCACCATAGGCCGATAAGACGACATTCTGTAAGGAGGCACCGCTATTGTGATTTCACAGATTTCCACCTCTTCCGTGGTAGGCTTTAAGCAAAGATAGTTATAATTCTCGTTGTCCTCATAAATCAGTGCAATCTGCCCCTCTTCATCTGCCTGTATAAAGGGCACTCCCAACACTGAGATTCCATGATTGCTCCAGCGATATAGAAGCTCTGGATTCTTTCCGGACAGTTCGCTGCGGTACACGCCCTCTTGATCTGCATATAACAGAATCTTTTCATCAAAGAGAGTAAGGCAATAAACCTCCTTTTCCGCAGTAGCCAACACAATCGGCTGGCTGGTCTCCGCATCCATATATTGCAAGACCAGCCGTACGCTTTGGCTCTCATTGTCCGGCTTTGTTTCCCAAAAGGCGACTCGGCCATCATACAGAGAAATCAATCCCTCAATATAACCGTCTTTTGGAACGTATTCCGCCAGAAGCTCTCCCGTTGGAGAAACGAGCAGATATTGCTGCTCGTCCGTCTGCCGTACTAGGTGAACTGTTCCAGATGAATCTACTGCAAACTTTGAGAAGCTCATGATTGTCTCTACCTCGGAAGAGCCGCTTCCGTTCAGGAAGTCCAGAGGGAACTCTCTCAATGCCTCATGATGTTCCCCTCTCTCCGTAAGAAAGTACCGACAATCCCCCTCGCCTGCCTGCTCTTCTATATCGAAGGTTACATAATGATCCGTGCCTGCTGCCAGCCCTATGTCCCATAGCTGATTTTTCAGGTCAAAGCTTTCCGAACCCGTTTCCCCTTCGGCAGTCACAAAAGAAAGCTCGTCCCAGCATTCCTCCACGTTTTCAAAAAGATGCTTTTTAAAATGATAAGCCCTGGATTTTCCCAAAAGGATTTTTTCTCCTCCTCCATTTATGGCGTTCGCTGGATGCTCCACTTGTAGCGGAGTGTTTATTGCCATGGAATAAACATCCTGTGAATTGTCCTTTCCGGTAGGATTCGAATCTGTAGAAACCTCCAATGCACCAGCCTGCTGATCTGTGTTGCTGGCATCTCCTGTCTCCACCGTGGCCGGGGTGTTTGGTGCTTCTTTTTTATCTACGCCACATCCACTGAGCTGTAAGGCAAACATGGCTGCTATAAGAATACAAATGGCTATCTTTTTCATGAAACCTCCCAATCCTTTGTTTCGTTGTAGTGTCATTCGCTTTCCCGCGCATGATATTGGAAACACCGGCAGACCCTTTCCTGAATGTTCGGTCTGCCGGTTCCCTGTGTTCGGTTGATATTTGCAATGCTTAGCGGTTCTTTTAGCTGTATTGAACCGGATTAGCCATAGAACCAAAATGATTGTGTTGGTCACCTATGATCGATACTGTGCCTAACTGACTCCTGATGAGTATGCCGAGAGTTATCCTGCTTAGTGCCACAATATTTACAGACCCTATTGCAGTGTTTATAAATATAGGTCAACCTACAATCATTTTTATAAAGCGGCTGCCCCTGAGCAGAATATCCATATAAGTATGAATGATATCCGCCAGTTTGCCCGAATTCACCGCTTTCTCTCTGATGAGCATCGAAATGATGCACTTTATCTGGAGAAGGACCACATACGGCTGCAAATGCAAACGCCGGCTTGCACATAAATACCGACAAAGCAACGCAAAGCGCAAAGGCTGTTTTTCTCATTGATTTCTTCATTGTTCATTCCTTTTACGATTCACAAAAGTATTTCTTCCTTAAAGTTTCATCTTACAGCTTTCAATATTCAGTTTTGAGTGTGCAACACTATATGTCCCATTTCTTCTCGCGAGCATTTATAGCATAGCACGACTTGTAGTTAATTCACAAGGGACAGAGTTGTTAAAAAGTCCCGGACTTTTTTTAACAACTTTGTCCCTTGCTGACGATTGCCGAAATTGCTATAATTGTAGTCAAGTCTTGCTTCTGGCGAAAACAACTGAAAGGGGGATGACCAATATGAAGAACAGGTCTAAAAAAGCTATCGCTACTATAGGAACTATTTTGTCCATCGGGCTGCTTCCGCTGCCGGGGCTGTCAATACCGAATCCGTATCCGCCGGAACCTCCCGCAGTGGAAAACGGGGAGGAGCCTGGGGGCGGGCATGGATGTGAGCCGCTGAGCGATGTTCCAGAAAAAAGTAGCGATGAGGTATAAATTGGGGGAATTAATCCCCCAATTTATGAGAATAGAAATTTTCATAAAAAGTTTCTTTACAAAATCTTGCGAGATGGATGCACTTCTGTAGTTCCCGGTCAATTAGAGTAATCGGGATTGCAGAAGTCACTTTTTTTGCAGCCTCTATTTGATTCCAAAGCATGTCGTACAGGCAGAGATGAAGCATCCCCATCCTTTGCGCTAAAAGGCATTCCTTCAAAATCCTTTTGTCGATTTCCGTAGACTTCTTATATTCGCCTGCACTTCCCAGGCGGCTTGCCACGCCAGTCATAATCAGTTCGTACATGCTGATAAACATATGGATGCTGTCTTCGGGGATACACTGTCTGGTGACGCTCTGGAGCAGGTCTAAATTGAAGTCTTCTGCATCATCCCTGGATTTCATTGCGATATTGTATATACATCTCAACTCTGCGCAGGTCAGATAGATGTCAGGTCCGTTCTTCGCCATCTTGATGCTTTCCAGTGGAATAGTGTACTGCAGAGCTTTTTTGAGCCTGATGACGCATTCTTCGGCAGTAATCTCTTTCTTCTGTAGCTTGT
>NZ_CAPDXS010000136.1:0-14596 GCF_948601915.1 uncultured Acetatifactor sp.
ACTGGATCCCCATCCGGTAGGCCTCCTCGCAGATGGTCTCCACGGTCTTCGCCCCCTGGACATGGCCGTAGTTGCGGGGCATCCCCTTGGCCCTGGCCCATCTGCCGTTCCCGTCCAAAATAATCGCCACATGCCGCGGCATTCTCAGTTCTTCGCCCATTTCCGCTCCTATCTGCCCGTCCGTCTGCCCGCAGGCCCGCCGGAAACCGGCAAATCGTTATTTTCTGTCCGGATTTGCACATGCAATAAAGCAAGGGGGAACAGATGTCCTCTTCCGCTCCCCCGCATATATTCCTTTTCCCGAAAGCCCCGCTAAACGGTCATGATCTCCTTGGACTTCTTCTCCATCAGGGCATCCACTTCCTTGATATACTTGTCCGTCAGCTTCTGGAGCTGATCCTCCAACTGCTTCACCTCGTCCTCGGAGGTGTCGGCCTTGCCCAGCTTCTTCAGCGCGTCGTTGCCGTCCCTGCGGATATTGCGGATGGCCACCTTGCTCTCCTCCGCCTTCTTCCTGACATCCTTCGCCAGGTCCTTTCTGCGCTCCTCTGTGAGCTCCGGGAATACCAGGCGGATCACGCTGCCGTCATTGGACGGGTTGATGCCGATATCGGATGTGAGGATGGCCTTCTCGATCGCTTTGATCAGAGACTTCTCCCAGGGCGCTATCTGGATGACCCGCGCTTCCGGCACGGTGACATTGCCCACCTGCTGGATGGGCGTGGGCGTTCCGTAGTAGTCCACCCGCAGCTTGTCCAGGATATGGGGATTCGCCCGGCCCGCGCGGATACCGTTGTAGTCCCCCTCCAGAAACTCGATCGCCTTTTTCATCCTGTCTTCGTATGCCTGTAGCCTGCTGTCCATATTTTCGTCCTCTCCTTCTTCGCCTTTTATACCGACACTTTCGTGCCGTTGAAATTCCCTTTCAGGGTATTCACGATGCTGTTCTCCTCATTCAGCCCGAAGACCCACATGTTCACCTTGTTGTCCCGCGCCAGGATGGATGCGGTCATGTCCACCACATGGAGATTCTTCGCGATGACCTCGTCTATGGTCACCTCGCTGTATTTCTTCGCCTCCGGATTCACCTCGGGATCGTCATCGTACACCCCGTCGATGGACTTGGCCAGCAGGATCACATCCGCCTCCACCTCGATGGCCCGCAGCACCACGCCCGTATCCGTGGAAAAATAAGGATGTCCCGTGCCGCCCGCAAAGAACACCACCCGCCCCTGCGAGAAGCATTCCACTGCCCTGTCCTTGGAAAAAAGCTCTGTGAAGGAGCCGCATGCGAAGGGGGTCAGGATGTTGGTCCCCATCCCCGTGGAGCGGAAGATCTCCGACACGTAAATGCAGTTCATCACCGTGGCCAGCATCCCGATCTGATCCGCCTTGGTGCGGTCGATATTCTCGCTGGTCCTGCCTCTCCAGAAATTGCCGCCGCCGATGACGATGCCCACCTGTATGCCGCTGTCCACAAGCTCCTTTACCTGCAGGGCCACCCCTCTCACCGTCTCCTCGTCAAATCCGGTCTTCTTCCGGCCCGCAAGGGCTTCCCCGCTCAGTTTCAATAGTATCCTCTGCGTTGTCACCACATCCTTTCCCGTTGCTCTATCTGGCAGGCATATGCCTGTCTCCCCATTTTCCGTCGTTACCTGTTATAATCGGATGCTTCCTGTCCTTCGCTCTTCCACTGTATATGCTGGACTACAGAGGTCTCGTCCGTAATCGGCAGGAGCACTGTGTCCTCCATGGCCTGGATCGTCTCGATGATCTCCGGCAGCGCCTCCAGCGTGGTGGACTTCGCCGTCCCGTCATGCATCAGCACGACGGAGGTGCCGTGGTCTTTGATGGTGGCGGTGCAGTTCTCTATCAGCATCTCCACGGGAACCAGGAAGCTTCCCCCGTCCCCGGATGAGATGTTCCAGTCGAAGAAGCGAATCTCCTGGCTGTCCAGGTATTCCGCGAACTCCCGCATGTCGATGTGGCTGACGGCATTGGAGCTCCCTCCCGGGAATCTGTAGACCGTGCTCTCCACCCCGGTGACCTCGTAGAGATAGTCCCGGGCCTTCTCAAAATCCTCCGCGAAGCTCTCCACGGATTCATATATCTGGTCATAATCGTGGGTATAGGAATGCATCCCCAGAGTATGCCCCTCCTCCACGATCCGCCGCAGGGCGTCCTCCGCCTGGCTGCCCTCCCTCCCCACTACGAAAAAGGTGGCCTTCACGCCGTACCTGTCCAGGATGTCCAGAATCTCATCCGTATTGGCGCTGGGGCCGTCGTCGAAGGTCAGGTAGACCTTGTGGGCCGCATCCGGTTCTCTGGAAGCGGATGCCTGGCCGCCGGAACCGGTCTTTTGACCGTCCCGGTCAAATCCCTGGCTGCCTGCAATCCCCTGGCCGCTGACCTGGGCGGCATCTGTCCGGCCGTCCTCTCCCGGCGCGCCGTTCGTGCCATGGGCCCCATCCTGTCCCGGCCCTTCAGTCAGTTCTTCCAGCCTGTCCTGCTGCTGCGCCGCGATCCGGGCCAGTCTGTCCATCCTCTCCTTCAGGACCTCTATCCTCTGGTTCAGGCCCCATATCTGAATCAGGAGAACGGCGCACAGCAGCATCCACACCGCCGTCCACATCCTGTGCACCGCCGCATTGCCCTTTCCGCCATGCTTCGGTTCCTTTTTTACCGTCTTTTTTGCTGCCCTCTTTGCCGCCTCTTCCGCCCTGTCCTCCGATATGTCATCCTTCCGTACATCTGTTGCTGAAAATTCATCTTTCGAAATATGATCTCCCAATCTATTTCGTCCTGACATACTCACTCCCGGTTCATGCTTTCCGCTCTCAGCTTTCAGTATAGCATATTCCTCTTTTCAGGGAAAGACAAAAATGAAAAAAGGGCGTGAAAAAAATACGCCCCTAAAGACCGGCTCACTCAGCCCCCTCCTCCTTTGCACAGGCCGCACCGCCTCCCGCGCATCCTCCACGGCTTCCGCAACTGCCGCCGCAGCCCATACAGCCCGAACCCCCGGCAGAGCATCCGGCGCAGCCTCCCGCGCACTGTCCGCTGCGCAGCCTCCTCAGTTGGCCGCGGAGAATAAAGAATACGGCCGCCGCCAGAGCCGCAATGATGATCATATCCGCCATTTTCCATCCCTCCCGATGCTTATTTGAGAATCATTCTCATTAGAGTATATGCTATTGGGTGGGAAATGTCAAGCCGGTTTTCCGCGGTCTCCATACTTTTCGATACATATTCTTTACATTTCCGAGACATCCGCGTTATACTTATCCTATATAATACCGCATACACTCCGCCGGAAGCCCGGCGTGCGGCTACGAGGTACGACAGATGGAAGAGAAGAAGATTCTGGTCATCGAGGATGAAAAACCCATCGCGGACATCCTGAAATACGGCTTTGAGAAGGAAGGCTTCGCGGTGCGCTGCGCCTACACGGGCGCGGAGGGCTTCGCCGCGGCCTGCAAGGAGCCCCCGGACCTGGTGCTCCTGGACTGGATGCTGCCGGACATAAACGGCGTGGACGTCTGCCGGATGCTCACGGAGCAGTACCGGATACCCATCATCATGCTCACCGCCAGGGGGAGCGTGGAGGACAAGCTCTACGGCCTGGAGTCCGGGGCGGACGATTATATCACCAAGCCCTTCGACCTGCGGGAGGTGGTGGCCAGGGTCCGCACCATCCTGCGTCGGTTCGACAAGGCGCGGGCCACGTCGGAGGAGGAGCCTTTGGTCTGCGGGCACCTCACCGTGAAGGAGCAGGAGCACTGCGTCTACAAGCACGGCCAGCTGGTGAGCCTCACCCCCAAGGAATACGAGCTGCTCGTCTGCTTCTTAAGGCATCCCCGCCAGGTGTTCACCAGGACCGCCCTGCTGGACCGGATATGGGGCTACGATTTCATGGGGGACACCAGGACCGTGGACATCCATGTCCAGCGCATCCGCAAGAAAGCGGAGCTGGACGGCATGCTGGTGACGGTCTTCGGCGTGGGGTACAAGTATGTCCCGCAGTAAGGGGCCCGTCCGGCTGGGCATGAGGCGGCAGATGCTGCTCATCATCCTGGCGCTGTTCCTGGCAGGAGGCGGAATCCTCAGCAGCGGCATCCACGCGAAGCTCTGGCAGAGCCTGGAGGCCCAAATCGTGCGGGAGCTCACAGGCCAGCAGGAGAACACCCTGGTCTATATCCGGCAGCTTTTGATGCTCCACGGCGCCAACAATGACGAGGAGGGCTTCCGGCAGATTGCGGAGGACATCGTCCAGGAGCTGCGCGTCCTGGGAGGCCAGGCCATGAGCGTGCTGGACACGAAAGGGCAATATCTAAGCGGCAGCAGGCAGGTGCAGGAGGACCCGGCGGGCACGGACCTGGCCGCCGCCATGGAGGGCAATGCCGCTTTTACCCTTACCTACCCGGATGCGGACACTATGCTGGTCTATTTCTCCATGCCCGTGACCATCGAGGACCACACCATCGGCATCATCCGCTACCGGATGGACACCTCCAGGCTCTACCTCCAGATCAGGCAAAACGAGCAGATGATCTATCAGATCACCGCCGCCGTGTACGCCCTGATATTCCTGCTGCTGGCCTTCTTCCTAGGCAGACTATTGGTGCCCGTGGGGAAGCTGACGGAAATCACCCGCCAGGTGGTGCGCGACCTCTCCAAAGGGCAGGTGGACATGCAGATGCTGGCCCAGCTGGCGGACTCCGGGCGCAGGGACGAGGTGGGCGAGCTGTCCCGTAACTTCAGCGTGATGCTGGAAACCATCGGCTCCCAGCTTGAGAAGATGCAGGCGGACAAGGAGCAAATCGTATCCCTCTTAGGCAGCAGGCAGGAATTCTACAACAACATGACCCATGAGCTGAAGACCCCCCTGACCACCATCCAGGGCTACGCCCAGCTCATGGAGGCGGACCGGGGGGCGGATCCGAAGCTCACCAGCCAGGGCTTAAGCCAGATTCTCCAGGAGAGCACAAGGATGCACCGGATGGTGCTGCAGCTCCTGGAAATGTCCGACAAGGGCATCTATATGGAAATGCGGCCCGTGGAGCTGGCCGGCATGGCAGGCAGCGTGGCCGGAGCCCTGGAAATCAAGGCCAGACGGTACGAGATGCGTATCGAGACGGATTTCCCCGAACCCCTCCGGGCCATGGGCGTGGAGGAAAGGCTGCGCCAGGTCCTGGTCAACCTGGTGGACAACGCTATCAAGTACGGGGACAGCCATACTCCCATCCTCTTAAGCGGATCCAGGCGTAAAGGCTATGTATGGCTCTTCGTCCGCAATCAGGGAAAAGGCCTCTCCCCCGAAGAGCAGGAGCGAATCTTCGAGCCCTTCTACCGGGTGGACAAGCTCAAGTCCAGGGAGCAGGGTAGCTCCGGCCTGGGGCTCTCCATCTGCCGGAAAATCATGGAGGAGCATGACGGCCTCATCGGCGTGAAGAGCAGCGGGAACGACCATACCACATTTTATATTCGTCTGAAGGAAATTCCCGATGCGGACGGGAATCGGGAGGACTGGAGCCAGGCGGCCGGGAATCCACAGGAAGAAAAGGCAGAAGACCATGACGCACAACAGGCATATCAAGCAAAAAATCCGAAAACCAGGAAATCCCCGGTGCCCAGGCTGGCCTCGCGGCAGAGCGCATCGCCCTGAGGCGCATCGCCATAAGGCGCATCGCGGCATGCCCACCTTCATGCCCCCCCTGCTCCGGATATCGGCCATGCTTTTTACCACGGCCATGCTCCTGGCCGTTTCCCTGCTGCTTGCCGGGTGCGCGCCGGAGGAAAAGACCATGCTGCTGCCCCAGGCCTCCCCCTCCGGAGACCAGGCGGAGACGGAGGCCGTAGCCAGGGACTTCACCGTGAAGAAAATCTATACCTATACCTACCGCACCCTGGGCCAGCTGGGCAAAAGCGCCTTCCTGTCGGGCTGCGGCGACAATGAGATCCACATCCTCTCCCTGGACGGAGAGGGTACGGACGGCATGCTGGAATACAGGCAAATCGACTACAGATACGGCTTCCATGACCGGATGGGGGACTTTTTTGAGACATGGGATGGCTGGGACAGCCCCTCCCAAGGGGAGCTGGAGGAAGATATGTATATAGAAAGGCTTCTGGCCTCCCCTGACGGGAAGCAGGTTCTGGCCTACTTCCGATCCGTCTCCCTGGACAGGCTCACAATCCGGCTGTATACGCTGGGCCAGGCAAAGCCCCTGACCCTGTATGAGGGCACAGCGAACCTCCCGGCTGTGTGCCGTGGCTCCTTTTCCCCCACCGGCAGATGGGTGACCTTCGACGCCTGCGCGAATTCCACGGCCTCCACACGACTCGTCCCCATATACGACTGCGGGCAGGCACCGTCGAAGGCGGAGGAGGGCTGGGCCATAGCGCAGACCGAATCCAGGCTGCTTGCGCCGGACCGGGTGCTCTACACGTCCAAGCAGGACGATGCCGGCTCAGACACCGTCGGCTGGCTGTGGGACGCGGCTCTCTATGACAGCGGCGATGACCCCGGACTGATCAGCCTGGCCAGGGGGAGCAACGGCTCCCTCCATGTCAGCAGGGACTGCTTCGCCCCGGGAGAAAGTCCTTCGCCCCTCCCGTCCCTCCTGGACGCGGATGCCGAGGCGTCGTCGTATTTGCTGCATGCCGAGCTGCTTCTGTCCAACTATCAGGAGACTCCCTATCCGATATATCGATATTCCGAAGACGGATGCGTGGTTCGTTATCTTTCGGATCCCTCCACCCTCTGCGGCACCGACATGCTCCGACCCGAGGCGCCGGAGACCGTCATGGAGTTCCCGGGACTTGTCTGGGACTTCCTGCCTCTGTCCGGCGGGGACATCCTGGCGGCGCTGGTGCAGGAAACCAGGGAGGATCTCTCGCAAGGGGCCGGGGAAGACCTCATGCAGAGCACCCGCAACTCCGAGCAGTACTCCCAGGAGTACTGCCTCCCGGTGGCCATGCAGGACTATTGGGGCATCCTGTCCGCAGACCTGTATCTGTATCCGGCAGGCTCTTCGGAAGGGCACCTACTGTACAAAAGCCTCCAGAACCTCATCAGCCTGGAATACGACGAGGACACAGGCCGGATCCTGCTGGAGACCTACGAGGAGATGGACATGGCCCGCAGAAAGTGCATCCTCCTGGAGCTGTAGGCACGGCTCCCGCCCGCCCCGGCGCAAACTGTTTACAAGTTGAAACAAATTTGATACAGAAATGCTGTCAATAAGAAACAGCCCTCCGCTAAACTGAAATCCATACCACGAGAGACTACCGGAAAGACAAAGGAGTATGGATTATGTGCGGAATATGCGGATTCATAGAAAAAGACAACCCCCCCAAAAAGGAGATTCTGGAGGCCATGATGGCGGCGCTGATCCACAGGGGGCCTGACCAGGGGAAAAGCTGGATTTCAGATAGCGCGGCTTTCGGCTTCAGGCGGCTTGCCATCATCGACCCGGGCGGCAGCGTCCAGCCCATGGTGAACGAAACCGGGGACAAGGTGCTGGTGTTCAACGGGGAAATCTATAATTATCAGGAGCTTCGGCTGGAGCTCCTGTCCGCCGGGCACCGTTTCTCCAGCCAGGGGGACTCGGAGGTGCTGCTCCATGGGTACGAGGAGTGGGGCGAGAAGCTCCCTGAGCGCCTGCGGGGCATGTTCGCCTTTGCCATCTGGGACGAAAGGAATCAGACCCTCTTTGCGGCCAGGGATCCCTTCGGGATAAAGCCATTTTACTATACCGTCTCGGCGGGCAACCCGGAGGGCAGCTTCATCTTCGCCTCGGAAATCAAGGGCATCCTGCCCCATCCGGCCTATGAAAAGCGGTTCAATCCCGAGGCCCTGGAGCAGTATCTCTCCTTCCAGTATTCCGTTCTGGAGAAGACCTTCTTCCAGGGCATCCGCCAGCTGCTGCCCGGACATTTCCTTGTTTATCACAAGGGCGATACGGAGCTATCGCCAAAGCGTTATTTCCTGCCCATGCTCGCGCCGGAACAGGCCGGACGGGGGAAAGGGGCATCGGAGGAGGAATGGATGGACCGGCTGGACGCAGCCATCGGGAATTCCGTGAAGGCCCATATGATAGCGGACGTGGAGGTGGGGACATTTCTGTCCGGCGGCGTGGACTCCGGCCTGATCGCCGCGGAGTTTACCGGAAGCAAGACCTTCACCGTGGGCTACGGCAAGGAGGACGGATACTACAATGAAATCCCCCTGGCCAGGGAGCTGGCGGAAGAGCTGCAGCTGGAGCAGCACAACAAGCGGATCTCCGAGAAGGAGTTCTGGGAGGCCGTGCCGGAGGTGCTGTACCATATGGACGAGCCCTCCGGGGATTCCTCCGCAGTGGCCCTGTACTTCCTGTCCAGGGAGGCCGCCCGGCATGTGCGGGTGGTGGTGTCCGGGGAGGGCGCGGACGAGCTCTTCGGCGGCTACTGCATCTACTGCGAGCCCCACTCCCTGCATCTGTACCAGAAGCTCCCCAGAGCGGTTCGCAGGGGAATCGCCCGGATGGCCTCCGGACTTCCCAATGTCAGGGGGCGGAGCTTCCTGATGCGCGGCGCCATGTCACTGGAGGAACGTTTTATCGGCAACGCCAATCTTTTCACCGCGAAGGAGCGGGAGAAGCTCCTCAAGTGCAGCACAGGGGCACCCTCTCCCCAGGCCCTTCTGGAGAGGGACTATCGGGATGCCGACAGCCTGGACGAAGCCAGCCGCATGCAGTACATAGACCTGCTCCACTGGCTTCCCGGGGACATCCTGCAGAAGGCGGACAGGATGAGCATGGCCCATTCCCTGGAGCTGCGGGTGCCCTACCTGGACAGGGAGGTCTTCCGGGTGGCCCGGTGCCTGCCCGCGAAATACAAGCAAAAAGGGCAGATATCGAAATATCTGTTCCGGAAAGTGGCAAGGCTCCATCTGCCCGAGAAGAGCTCTGACCGAAAGAAGCTGGGCTTCCCGGTTCCCCTGGGGCATTTCCTCACCTCCGAGATGGGGGAGGCGGCTGTCCGGAAAGCCTTCGGCTCAAAGGCGGCGAAGAAGTTCTTCCACCGGGAGGCCCTGGAGGAGCTGCTGGCCGGGAGGGGCTTCGGCAGGGGGAACACCAACCGGAAGCTCTGGGCTGTGTATGCGTTCCTGGTGTGGTATGGGATTTATTTTCCGGAGGAGGCTCTTTCCTGAATTTGCCTCTTGACAAACATTTCCTCTCAGCATAAAATAATAAAAAGAGAAGCGGGTTTTGTGTCGCATACAGCTTTTATAGCTCAAGCGGGTTGCCTGTTTCTTTTTTTATGTCAATCATGTCATACAGGTACATTTTCCCGTTTTCATCGTGACGCACAATCAAGGAAGCATGGAAAGCGTTATACCGCTCAATCCCGCCATCCTCACGATAGACCGGGAGGGCGAACCTGGAGTCATATCGATACCATCCCAATGCCGCGTTTCTGTAATGCTTTTCACTGTTATTCTCGCGGAAATGTCTGTGGGCGGCAATCCTTATTATTTCAGGGAGCCCCTGCGCCGCATTGGCCTTCGCTTTCGCTACAGCTCCTTTAAGTTTATAAGTATACAGAGAGCCCGTGAATTCATTCGGCAAATCCTTCCCTATGTATATGATGTCATCTGTATCTTCTACCCTATGATTTTCTCCCACAAAAGCTTTCAGATATTCTTTTACATTATCCCAGTCGACCATGCGTTTTCCCGCAAAATGGATATTATTTATGACTGCGATTCTTTTGCCTTTTATGTCTTTTTTAATAATGATGTCCCTTCCCATCAACATTTCTCCGCTAATACGTCTCCAGATGGAACGAATACAGTATCCTCTCCTTCACGGGCTTCCCGGACAGCTTCCGGACAGCCTCCTGGTAATAGTCCAACTGGGTCTCATAGCGGTTCCAGAGCTCCTTCATGGAGGATATGGCGTCAGTCTTGTAGTCAAGCAGGACGATTCCGTCCTCCTCCTCGAAGAACACGTCTATGATTCCCTGGATCAGCACGGTCTCCGTCTCCGGGAAGTCGCTTTTCAGGCGGCGGGCGTCTATGCCCAGCACGAAGGGCTGCTCCCGGTACAGGCCGCCCCGGCGCTGGGCCAGCCACATGCGCCAGGCCAGGGGGGATTGCAGGAAATTCTCGATTTTCCGCTGCCGCACTGCCTGGAGATATTCCACGGAGAGGCGTCCGCTCTCCGCCTCTGCCTCCAGAAAGGCCCGCAGAACCGCGGCGAGCCTCTCCGGGCGCAGGCTCTGTCTGTACGCCTCGTAGGTTTCCGGACACGATACGCCTCCGGGAATTTCCGCAGGCTCCCCTGCCCCGGCAGGATTCTGCGCCTGAAGCAGAACTTCTCCGGGCCTTCCGCTCCCCGGCGCGGCTTCCCGTGCCTCGCCCGCGGCCGTCCCGCCTGCCTTGTCCCCATCCAAGGCAGCCCCCAGCACCGCCTGGAAGTCCAGGAGCTCCATGACCCTGTGATAGGCGTTGCCGCGGACCGCGCCGCTGATCTTCTCCTCGCCTCTGCGGAACTGCGGAATATAGGGCTGGACCTCCTTCTCCTCAAAGGCATGGAACGCCGCCTCGTCCCGGTCTGCCATGGCGGCAATCTTTAATTCGGACACAGTCGTCTTCGTGTACAGATCCGACAATACGGCATAAGGATAGACCGCGTTCAGCCTTTCGGCCAGCCGTCTTCCCGCCTCCTGGTCCGCGAACTGCTCCGCCCTATCCAGGGCCTCTTTCTTCTGGTAAAGCTGAATCTGCTCCCTGATCTCTTCCGTCTCCTCCCGCACCTGTTCCTGTACGGTTACCTGTACACAGGTATGCGGCAGGACGGGCAGCAGGAAATCCAGGAAGCTTCCCGCCTCCATGAAATCCAGATAGGTCAGCCTCTTATGACCTGCCTCCATGACCTGCTCCCAGCTTTCCTGCGCATGTTCCGTCACGCCTGTGAGGATCAGCTTCTCCCTGGCCCTGGTCATGGCCACATAGAGCAGCCGCAGCTCCTCGGACAGGCTCTCCTCCCGCAGCTTCCCCGCCAGGGCCATGCGCCGCAGGGTCCTGTTGCGGACGCGTCTGCCTGGATCCACGAAGTCCGTGCCCAGGCCCATGTCCATGTCCAGAATCAGGGACTGGTTCACATCCTGCATGTTGAACCGCTTGCTCAGGCCCGCCACGAAGGTGACGGGAAATTCCAGCCCTTTGCTCTTGTGGATGCTCATGATGCGCACTACGTCCGCATTTTCGTCCAGGAGCTCCGCCCCGCCGTAGTCCACGTCGTATCTCTCCAGCTGCTCCATGTAGCGGATGAAGTGGAAGAGGCCGAAATAGCTGGTGTTCTCGAAGTCCGAGGCCCTGGTCAGGAGCATCTCCACATTGGCCCGCCTCCGGCTTCCCGCAGGGAGCGCGGTGACATAGTCCAGATAGCCGAAATCTCCGATCAGCTTTGTCAGGAGGGCACGGATGGGGAGGTATACCGTGCATTCCCGGTACTTTGCTATCATGCGCAGGAACCCGGCGGCTTTTCCGGCCAGGATGGCTGAACCCGTGTCTGGTCCCTCGCCCTGGAGCCCGTCCGGCTTTCGAAGGCCCTCCGGCTCCGAACCTTTCCCTGCCTCGGAATCCGGCACAGCTTTCAAATCTGGTCTGGACTCAGAACCAATCCTCGCCCCAGAGTCTGACTCGGCTCCCGAATCCAGCCCGGACTCTGAACCTGGCATAGCTCCCGGATCTACCCTGACCTCAGAACCCGGCACGGTTCTTGAATCCGGCCTTGACTCTGAACCTGGCATGGCTTCCGAATCCAGCCTTGACTCTGAACCCGGCATGGCTCCCGGATCCAGCCTTGACTCTGAACCCGGCATAGCTCCCGGATCCAGCCCGGACTCTGAACCTGACCCGGACTCTGAATCAGTCCTCACCCCCGAGCCCGACCCTGCCTCCTCCCACTGTCCGTGCTCCCGGGCGAAGAATTTCAGCGCATCATACAGGCAGCAGTCCTTTGCGCTGCTGCGGATAATCGCGGCTTCCTCCTCCGAGAAGCCGCCGAAGACGGACTTCATCACCCCGAACAGGGGGATGTCCTGGCTGGGATTGTCCAGCACCCGCAGGAGCTGTAAGAGCTCCTGGACCTCCGCGGCGGCAAAGTATCCTGTCTTGGAGGTGATGTACACCGGAATCCCCTGCCCCTCCAGCACTTCCTTGAATTCCTCGTCCCAGCCGCTGTTGGTGCGCAGCAGTATCACCATATCGCTGTACCGTGCCGCCCGCAGTTCCCCTGTGCCTCTGTCCGTCACGGAAAAGCTTCCCCGCAGCCTCTTGATTTCCTGCGCGATCACCAGAGCCTCCGCCTGCTTTGCGCTCAAATCATCGCCCTTCACCGGCTTCTCCGCCAGCAGCAGCTCGCTGCCGCAGCCCCCATTGTCCGGATAGGACGCGCCGGGGTACAGCGCCGCCCGCTCATCGTAGGGGATGCCCCCCACGGTTTGGCTCATCAGGCGGCTGAACACATCGTTCACGGCATCCACCACCTCCAGACGGCTGCGGAAATTCCTGGCCAGGTCGATCCGCACACAGCCGCTCCCGGGCAGCCCAGGGCCTCCCTGCAAGTCCGGAGCCTCCGGCCCTGCGGCCTCATCAGCCTGCAGCCTTTCACGGCTCCCTACCTGGCCCGCCGTCTGGCCCGCCGATACGGCATCATCAGCCCGCAGCCCTTCACCGCTACCTGCCTGACCTGCCCTGTAGCCCTCCGATACAGTCTCATCAGCCTGCAGCCCTCCACCGCTACCTGCCTGGGCCGCCGTCTGACCCTCCGATACAGCCTCTTCAGCACGCCGCCCTTCACTGCTCCCCGCCTGGGCCTCCATCTGGCTCTCCGGTGCGGCATCCCCCTCTGCCATAGGCACCCCCGCACCCTCATAGCTGTTATATTTTTCCAGGAAAAGCTCCGGTCTGGCCAGGCGGAACTTATAGATGCTCTGCTTCACGTCCCCCACCATGAAGCGGTTGAAATTACCGTCCGCCTCACCGGATACCGCTTTCAGCAGATATTCCTGCACCAGGTTGCTGTCCTGATATTCATCCGTCAATATCTCAACGAAATGCTGCCTGTATTCCAATGCCACGGCGCTGGGGCGGGCCTCCTCGCCCTCCCCCTCCAGCAGGATTCCCAGGGCGAAATGCTCCATGTCGGAGAAGTCTATGACTTTTCTATCCTGCTTTTTCTCCTGCATCCGCCTGTCGAATTCCAGCACCAGGTCGATCAGCGTGCCCACCGGGCCCGCGCATGCCGCTCCCTGCCTGGCCGCAAGCTCCAAAGGCGTGGCAAAATAGCGCTCCTCCATGTCCCGGATGCTGTCCTTCACGGAGGCCCGCATAGCTTTCGCAAGCTCACGTTTTATAGGGGAGACGCTTTCATCCTTTTTCGCCGGCAGCCTGCCGAAGCTCACGGCGGGAAGCCTGACGGCATACGCCTCCAGGGAATCGCAGGCGGCAAGGGCCTTTAGCTGCTCCAGCTCTCTGTCCACCAGTTCTCCGTACATGTAGGGGCCGTCCGGCGCCTCGCAGAGTTCCTGGACCCGCTCCAGCTTCTCCACGCATCCGGACAGGAGGCGGCGCAGATGCTCCCTGAGCCAGAGGGCATAGGAGCTGGCGCACATCTGCTCCACCGAAGCCGCGCCATAGTCCTCTTTCCGCTCCTTAAGCCACCTGGCGGGCCAGGGGAAGCTGGCGGCGTACCGGGACAGGTTCAGGATATGCTGCTCCAGGACGCTCTCCCGCCCCCCGGGACAGAAAAACTCCACGCAGTAGCGGAAGGCCTCGCTGCCGGAGGCGTAGGAAGCCTCTATCAGCTCCTCCAGGGCCTCCCCCTGCATCAGCCGTACCTCCCCCTCGTCGGCGATGCGGAAGGCCGGATCCAGGCCGATTTCGTTAAAGTGGTTCCGCAGCAGGAACAGGCAGAAACTGTCGATGGTGGTAATCTGGGCATTGTGCAGGAGCGTGGACTGGCGCTGGATGTGGACAGAGTCCGGCCTCTCCGTGAGCCGCTTCGAGATGCCCGCCGCGATGCGCTCCCGCATCTCCGCCGCCGCCGCATTGGTGAAGGTCACCACCAGCAGGCGGTCTATGTCCACGGGATGCGCCTCATCGCAGACCATGCGCACGATGCGCTCCACCAATACGGCGGTCTTGCCGCTGCCTGCCGCCGCTGATACCAGGATATTCCGGCCATGAAGTTCGATGGCCATGCTCTGCTCTTGTGTGAATGTGACTGCCATGGGTTTTCCTTCCTTTTTCAGGATTTCGTCAATGTCTATATCCCGCCTTCTTCATCTCCATGCCGAAAGCCTTCTTCGACAGGTTCGCACGCCTGGCGGCTTCGTCCGTTTTCAGGAGGCCGTCATTGACCAGGGCGCACAGGGTCTTGAGGGTCCCCAGCCGTTCGCCCTGTTCGATGCCCTGTCTTTGGCCCTGCTTTCGCCCCTGTTTCCTGCCTTGTTTCCGGCCTATCTTAACGCCCTTTTCCATTTCATGCCTTTTGATGTCCTCCAAAGCTTTGCACATGTCTGTCTCCTCCTCCCCATTGTCCTG
>NZ_CAPDXS010000137.1:0-14447 GCF_948601915.1 uncultured Acetatifactor sp.
TATCAAGGGCTTTAAATGGTAATGTTATTTTGCGGCAGTTCCTAAGGGAGAAAAACAAAAGGAGATAAACAGATGGATACAATCATAGGAATCGACTTGGGCACGTCCACGACGGAGGCGGCCGTGTACCGCAGCGGGAAGCCTGTCCTGATGCTCAACTTCGATGGAAAGGAAGTCACGCCCTCCGTGGTGGGACTGGATGATTCCGGAAATGTAGTCGTCGGAGAAAAGGCGGAAGCGCAGCTGCTGCTGGCGCCGGACCGCACGGTCAGGGAAGTGAAGCGCCTGATTGGGACGGACGAGATGGTCGCCATGGGAAAGCGGCAGTATTCTCCGGTTGAGATTTCCGCAATGATTCTATCCTATGTCAGAAATTACGCGGGAAAATACCTCGATGCGGACATCACCCGCGCAGTCATCTCTGTACCGGCATATTTTGACGAGCTGCAGCGCCAGGAGACCATGGAGGCCGGAAGGGCAGCGGGATTCCTGGTAGACCGAATCATCAACGAGCCCACGGCAGCGGCGCTCAGCTATGGGCTGGAGCACATGGAGGAGGAGAGCCATGTGCTGGTCTATGACCTGGGCGGCGGCACCTTTGACGTGACGGTCCTGGAAATGTTCGAGGGCGTGCTTGAGGTAAAAGCCAGCAGCGGAGACAATAAGCTGGGCGGGAAGGATTTTGACGAGCGTCTGATCCAATATCTGACAGAACAGTTCCGGGAAAAGCATGGAATCGATTTGTCGGAGGATTTGTATGCCATGGCGCGGGTGCGAGATGAGGCGCTGCGCTGCAAAATCGCGCTGAGCACCCAGGAGAGCTACACGGTACAGCTCCCGGTGCTCACGGTGAAAAACGATGTCCCCTATGCCATGGATGAGGTCGTGACGCGGGCGAAGTTCGAGGAGCTGATACAGGATCTGGTGGAGCGCACCCATAAGCCCATTGACGTAGTGCTTTCGGACAGCGGCATCCAGGCAGAGGAGCTTGACAGGATCCTGCTGGTGGGCGGTTCCACCCGCGTCCCCCTGGTGCGAAGGGATATCGAGGCGTACTTTGGAAAGAAGCCGGAAAGGTCAGTGGATCCGGATTATGCGGTGGCCCAGGGGGCTGCGGTACAGGCGGCCATCATATCGGGGCTGATCGACGAGAGCAGCGAGATCGTGATGACAGATGTGAACCCGTATACGCTGGGCGTTCGCTCGATCCACGGCTTCGACCAGGATTACATGAGTGTCATCATCCCCCGGAACAAGACCATACCGACTACAAAAAAGCAGAGATTCTATACCTCAGGGGACGGACAGACGGAAGCTGTCATTGAGGTCTATCAGGGAGAGTCCTCCTCGGTCCGCTATAATCATCATATCGGCGAGTTTACCCTGAAAGGCATTCCGGGCAGGGCTGCCGGAGAAGAATCCATCGATGTCTCTTTCTCCTACAATCAGAACGGTATGCTCCATGTGACAGGTATAGTGGTGAGCACCGGGCAAGAGGCCTCAATCGAAATCAACATGCTGGACACGAAAGAAGCGCGGGTGGATGTCAGCGGCTGGAAATCCTCAGAGCTGGCAGGGGAATACAGATCCGCCGTCAGGCGCGCCGAGAAGTGGGTCAAGGACCATGAGGAGGACAAAAGGGCGGAAGAGCTGCTGTATTATCTGAAAAAGGCGATTTTGGAGGAGGATGAGGAGCAGGCAGAGGAATTTGAGGGGAAGCTGCAGGTTTATACTCACGAGCGATGAAAGCTGCCATGATGTCTTTTGCAGATCAGGAAAGGTCGGAAGACACTTCTTACGCTCATGAGTCGGGCGCAAGGAAGAGGGCATTCATGGCAGGCTTCAGCAATCGTTAATATGCATAGAGGAACAGGGATGAGAAAAGACTATGAGATACTCGGCATCGGTGAAGATGCGGACGAGAAAGCGATCAAAAGGGCATACTTCAAACTGATAAGGAAGCATTCCCCGGAAAAAGATCCGGAACAGTTCCAGGAAATCAGGGCGGCCTATGAGAGGCTGCTGGAGGAAAAGGACAAGCCGGAAAATGGCATCCAGCTGGAATTCCCGGCGGATGACAAATTTGCGCTGAGCATGTTCGATCAGATCCAGCGGCTGATGCAGGAGGGGGAATATGACAGGGCGGCCAGGACGGCGGAGGAGGGAATGGGATACTACCAGGAGGTAGAATGCTTCCTCTATCTGTATGCAAGGTGCAGCATACTGGACGGCAGGACCGGAAAGGGCGTCAGGGCGTATGAGAAGCTGGTGAAGCGTTATCCGGACAAGGTCTATTATCAGAGCGAGCTGGCGAAGGCATATCATATGAGAGGATTTGGGCGGAAGGCATATGATATGTTTCAAAAGGTCTATGAAGAGGGATGGCGTGAGACGGATTTCATGACCCTGTACAGTCTGTGCTGCTTCAGCCGGGAGCGGTATGATGAGGCTGCCGGGATTTTGACGGAGCTGATAGACTCTGTTCCGTGCGAAAAAATCAATCAGATGATACCGGAGTTATTGGAGGCGTATACAGGGCTGTTCACGATTCATGGCGCGGAGCCGTTCCCCATTGGGGCTGTCGCGGAAAAATTCAGCGCGTTCCTGAATCAGGTCGGAGACCGGATCCATGATTACGAAGAACAGCTGATGGGAATATTGTTGGGTGCCTGTGCGGCGACCGTCACGGAAGAAGGGGAGGAGATCCGCGAGCTGGTCAGTCAGATACGGGAGCTGCTGTCAATCGATTCTCCGGAGGATATGCCGGAGGAGATGGCCGAGGCCTATGAGATCATAGAGGATGAGCGGTTCAGTGAAATAATGAAGCTGACCATAAAGGCCTTTGTGCTGTTGGATGACATGGAGTATCTGGAGGAAGATTTTGAAGAGTACGCCCGGTTCAGGCAGGTGGACGCATTTCTCTGCCAGCTGGAGGCGTGGCCCAGCCAGCGCGGAGAGCTGGAGCTCTTAAAAAAGGAATATCCGAACATTTATGAGTGCGGTACGGATGTCTGGGAGATGTTGCGCCAAAGCAGGGCGAATAAAGGGCATATACTGGGCGCCGTGTTGGCGGAGTACGGAAAAATGGAACGGAAATTCAAATGCGGGCATTACTATGAGCTCTATCCGGAAAGGCGCGCGGCCCAGGTCCAGTGGGACAGCCAGGAGACAGGAACCTTCGTCCGTCAGGGCAGAAAAATCGGGCGCAATGAGCCCTGTCCCTGTGGGAGCGGCAGGAAATATAAGAATTGCTGTGGAAAAGGGAGGTAGCCTGTTGGGATTGGCTGGGATATGGTAGCCCGGACATGAAAAAATACTTGCAGAATCACCGAATTTATGATAAAATATTCAATTAGGAAGACCTATACCCAGAGCATGTACCAACCCATATACAAAAGATAAAATGGGTATGTTCTTCCGACAGGAAAAGGCAGAGAGCATAGTACACTGCCTTTTTTGTGTTACAAAATAGTGCCCCAGGACAGCAGCCGCTGCGGCAGGAGGACATATGCGCATGCACAGACTCATTATGCTGAAATACATCCCCGACAAGACAATGGGCATAGACATGAAACTGACCGGCCGCAGGCTGAAAAGCCTCTGCGACAGGCGTGAAATCACGGTAAAGACAATCCAAAAGGAGTTGTACATCGGCTCCTTCCAGTCCGTCTACGCCTGGTTTGCGGGGAAGACCCTGCCAAGTCTGGACAATATGTACCGCCTCAGCAGGCTCCTGCGTGTCCCCATGGACGAGATGATAGTAGATATGGCGGGGGAGTGCTGGGTTCCGCTGGAATTGGAGAGCACGGAGACCGAAAGTGCGAACGGCCGTATTTTTGTATATGCTAACAGATTATATATGTAGCGATTAAATCTTGCCAAAAACCGGATAAACGGCATGACTGGCTGTGCTATGCGACTGGCAAGAATTAAATGCCGTTTATATAGAAGAACTGGCGGGCTGAGAGGCCCGCCTTTCAGTTGTAAACTGAATGACATCCTCTGTGGGCTTATCTATAATAAAAGGGAACAGTCGGCAGAAGCCTGCCGCAGCACCTATAAACCAAGGAGGACACAGGATGAAGATTAGGACGGACTATGTGACAAATTCCAGTAGCAGCAGTTTTATCATTGCCAGAAGGGAGGCTCTGTCGCAACGCCAGAAGGACGCTATAGTAGATTTCGTAGTGTCCAGGATGCTGGGCGAGAAGGTGGCTTCCTCTCGGGAAGAACTGGACGGATATGCCCGGGAGTATGGAATCAATGACGAGAAGCGGACACGGATGCAGGCAGGAATCAACCAGGGGCTGTCCATATATTCCGGCTATGTCTCCTTTGAGGAGGGGAATGAGATTGAATATCTGATGAAAGGCCTGTGGAAAGCCCTGGAGAAAGCGGATTCCGAATCTTTTGCGGGCATCGACACCTCACTGGATTATTGACGGCGGTGCTAAGATGGAGAAAAACAGTTTGCACCATATCAGAGGAAAACGATATCCATACCTTTCAGCGTTCGATGAGGATACGGGCCTGTACTTTAGGACAGGAATATTAAAAGACGGAAAGGATACGGGCATCGACCCGTTCAGGGCAGACTTCCCGGAGCTTTTGGACGTCGGCATCATGGGGAGCTGCAGCCACGGGGAAAGCGGATTGTGCCAGAAAGCAGGAATCGACTGCTATCAGAGCGGGCCGCAAATCCGCCAGAACCATATGTCCCTGGATGATTTCAGACGGATTGTGGAGGAATGCCGGGGGAGGACATACCAGTTTGCTCTGGGCGGCAGAGGAGACCCCGACCAGCATCCGGATTTCGCGGAAATGCTGGCGTATAGCCGCCGCCATGGGATTGTGCCTAATTTTACGACTTCTGGACTGGGAATGACGTCCGGTATAGCAGAGCTGTGCCGCAAATATTGTGGGGCAGTTGCGGTAAGCTGGTATCGGAGCCGTTATACAGACAGGGCGATAGACATCCTGCTTCAGGCCGGTGTCAGGACGAATGTCCATTATGTGCTGGACACGAGGACATTGAAAGAAGCGGTCCGGCTTTTGAAAGAGGACGGATTTCCCAAAGGCATCAATGCGGTGGTCTTTCTGCTGTATAAGCCCGTAGGGCTGGGGACAAGGGAATATATCATAACGGAAAGGACCGAACATCTGAAAGAATTCTTTGCGTTGATTGACAGAGGAGGGTATCCCTTTAAAATAGGATTCGACTCATGTACGGTACCCGGCCTGCTTCGGTACTCAAAGGCCACCGACCCGGCAAGCATTGATACATGCGAGGGTGGCCGGTGGTCAGCTTACATCACGCCGGATATGCAGATGCTTCCCTGCAGCTTTGACAATCAGCAGATGCACTGGGCAATGGATTTACGGAAACATACGATTGAGGAGGCGTGGAACAGCCAACGCTTTAGCGAATTCCGCAAAATCATGGCAGACGCGTGCCCTGAGTGCGACAAAAGGGAAAGCTGCATGGGAGGTTGCCCTATCTGCCCGGAAATCGTATTGTGCGGACAGACATCTCGAAGACAGATATACCAATATACGGAAAGCGGATACACCGAAGCCCGATACATTGAAACATTGAATACAGAACAAGGAGAAAAGCAGACATGAAGATACGGACAGATTTTGTTGCCAATTCGAGCTCCAGCAGTTTCATACTTGCCAGGAAAGGCGCTCTGACAGAGCAGCAGAAAGCGGCAATCATCGCATACGTGGAGGAGAACCTGCTGGGCCAGCGTGTAGAGACGCTTGAGCAGCTGCGGGAATTCGCGGACAAGAACGGATTCAGCGAGGATGGAGAGCTCTTCAGGGAAGCCCGGGAATATCTGGAGAAAGGCTATGTCATAAGCGGCGATACGATTGACTTTGAATGCATGTTCGGAGAAGAATATGTGGATGTGCTGCACGGGATCTGGAAGGTCCTGGAGAAGAATGGAGATGGGAACTTTGTAGGCATTGATGTAGACTTGACATATTGAACCGGAAGCAGATAAGTACCCCGGATCGGACATAACCACAGACAGGGCATCGCCCAGACAGAAAAAATCGCGCCCCGGGCAGTGCATGATCTCCCCCATCTCCGCAGACCCTAATAGGACACCAACCCTGCAGAGGTCTGCCGATGAAAAACCGAACACCCCCAGCCAACCGTATACCCCACCTCCTGCTGGGCGCCCTGAGCACCCTGGCCGCCCTCACCGCCGCCCTTGCGCTCTGGACTGCCCGGGCGGAGGCCTTTGCCCACTACGCGCCGGAATGTGGGCAGGAGAATCTGCTGCCCCTTCTCCGGAAGGAAAACCTGACCGAAGCCGACTACGTCCTCATCTTCCGCCAGACAGGCCTGGCCAGGCCCGGCGTAGACCAGCTCTATGCCTCCGGCAGACAGCAGGAGCTCCTGGGCCTCCAGCAGAGGTTCTTCGCCGATGCCGAGGTGGAGTGCAGCCACAGCAACCTGTTCACCCGCAGCGAGAGATTGACGAATTTCCGCTCATTAGTCTATGATGTTGACTTTCTCCCTACGGTCCAGGACGGGGACATCCTCATCACCTTCAACGGCCATGTCTTTGGCTGGCGCAGCGGCCATGCCGCCATCGTGGTGGACGCCGAAGAACGCCTGACGCTGGAGGCCATCATGCCGGGCTGCGATTCCGGAATCTGCGGCCTGGAGAGCTGGGAGGAATACCCCGGCTTCGCCCTGCTCCGGCTGAAAGGCGCCTCCGCGCAGGAGCGGCGGCAGATTGCAGCGTATGCCAGAGAGCACCTGACCGGCCTGCCCTACAGCCTTACGGCCTTTACTGAAAGCGGCGGAGCAGGTGCGGGGACGATGCCTCTTTCCGGCACCCAGTGTGCCCATCTGGTCTGGTACGCCTACCATCAATTCGGCTACGACCTGGACAGCAACGGCGGATTCGTGGTCACGCCGGAGGATCTGTACCGCAGCAGCCTCCTGGAGCTTGTCCAGATTTACGGTCTGCCTCCCAATTCTTAAGAAAATCTAAAATATGCAAATTTCTTTATTAATTTTGCATATACCCCTTGAAAAAGCATACGGAAAATCGTATATTAGTAATATACACTTGATTTGATGCTTGATATGGAGGAAGGAAATGACAAAAGCAGAAATTTTAAAGAAAGAAATTTTGGGGCAGTATCGCAGCGTGCGCCAGTTTGCACTGGAGATGAATATTCCCTACAGCACCTTGGTGACGGCATTGGAGCGCGGTATTGAAGGCATGGCCTATGGAACCGTTATCAAGATGTGCGACAAGCTGAGCCTGAACCCGGTGGATTTCTCTTCTTTGGAGAGGGATACGTCGCTGGGAGCGCAGCTTTTGGAGAACCGGGTGATGCAGAATTATGTGAAGCTGAACCAGGCAGGCAGGGACAAAGTGCTGGAGTTGATGGATGACTTCGTACAGATTGACAGGTATAAGGCAAAGGGGAAAAAGACCAAGTAAGATAAGTAGTCGGTATAGACAGTCAGGTAATCGGGTAGTCAGATAGTCAAGCAAGGCAAGTGGTATGAAAAGGGAGTATCGCGAATGATACTCCCTTCTTTGGCGCCAATAAATCAGACGCTAGAAATAGCCATCGAACATCATGCCCGTGTACGCGCTTGTGATGTAGGGATTGGGATAATTGTGCCCCGGGTTCTTGTAGGCCACCATGACCTTCTCCACATAGTCCATGGGATTCAGGGATACCTGGTCGCTCTTGCGCAGGAGCATGTTGGAGAAGCTCTTCAGGGAACCGAAGGTCTCGTTGATGTCCTGGGTCCCGGCGGCAGTCTCCCGCAGCGTGTCCCTGTCGATGTCAAGCGTCCCGTCCTCCGCCAGGTTCAGGCCCATGGTCTCCAGGGAGCTGCCATATACGGAGGCAATCCCCTTCATCTCCCTGATCAGCTGTCTGCTCCTGGTCTGGGTCTCCAGATAGGAGGACGCGGCCCTGACGAAATCATTGTATCCGCCCACCAGATGGAACACGTTGTCGGTGAGGGACTCCACGTCTGTCTTCAGGCCGATCTTCGTGGGCTGCCCCTCGGGGCTGATTCCGGTCAGGCGGATGTCGAACAGCTGTCCCAGGGTCAGATGGTTGGACTGGGAGGTGAGCTCTTCGCCGTCCACAGAGAAGCTTGCGTTGGACGCGTCCCGGCTGGTATAGTCCAGCCCCAGGTATTCCACCGCCCCGTGGGTCTTGCTGGTATGGTCGTCGCTGACAGCGAATATATAGTCCCTGCCCGGAGCCAGCCCTGTGGCCTCTGAGGTCAGCCGCAGAGAGGTGCGCCCTTCCGATTCCGCCAGGGAAGCCCGCAGGCCGATGTCGGAATTGTTGATCAGGCGGACCAGGCGCTCCTGGACCTGCTGGTTGGTCTCGCCCTCCCCCACCGAGAACTGGAACTCATAGTTCATGTCGTTGATGTTCACGTCGAAGGAATAGGTATCCGGCGGCAGCGCCGCACGGCCGTTGCCCTGCAGAAACAGCCCCAGGTTCTCCTGGGTGGTGGCGAGCGCATGCACCTCAAGCTGGAAATCCGGCACCTCCGTCTTGGACTCCTCGGAGCCCACATATACGGCGGTGGCTACGCCCTCGTCGGTGGAATAGGCGCTCTTCTTGCGGAACAGCCCATCCTTCTCCAGCCCCCCGAGCTGCGCGATGGTATTGCGCAGTCCTCTGGCGTTTTCCTTCAGATTCACAGCGTACTGCTGCGTATCCTTGCTGGTAGTGGGAAGATACCAGGGTTCGTCTTTATTTAATTTGACAATGGAGTTGTATACGCTGCGGAGCTCGCTCTTCTTGTGGGTATCGTACTTGGTCAGGGGCTTCGGCGCGTAAGTGCTGACATAATTATTATATACTGTATTTAAGACGGGTCCCATTGTCAGGCCTCCTTTCCTCACAGGTATCCATTCTGGCAATCCGTTGCCATTTTTTATAATATCGGACAGAATCTGCATTTTTTTAATAGCATACCTGTTAAATTCTGCATAAATTCCTGAAAAACAGGAGACGGGGGCCCAGGAGGCGCGGCCGCCGCTATAGACACGGCGGAAAACCTCCCGATGGCACGGCGAAATGACCCGGCGGGACCTAGGCGGGGCCTATGCGTCGAAACGCGAAAAAACAGTTGACGCGGTCCGATTTCTATGATATAGTAGGGAAACGAGATAAGGTTTTAGGTCTTTTTTTTATGCTTAAAATTTTTTAAGCCGAGCAAAATAAGATGGCGAGTCTAAAGAACATGTGGAGGTAGCGAAATGCGTACAAAAATCACATTGGCCTGCACCGAGTGCAAGCAGCGTAACTACAATACTACCAAGGAGAAGAAGAACCATCCCGAGAGAATGGAAATCAAGAAGTACTGCAGGTTCTGCAGGAAGCATACGCTGCACAAGGAAACCAAATAAGAGCCGGGCGGCCGCGTGGGATCCTATCCTGCGCGCAAGACGCATTATGGATGCGCAAAGTGCATGTGCAGAGCGCATTATATACTGCTTAACGATTTCACTTGCCGTGAAACCAGACTGCATAACGCTGACTGGTTCATTCGCATGATTACATTAGGCAGCATTCAGCGTTATGCAGTATAAATGTGCAAAGCGTATTATGCTACGCTTTGGGAAAGGCATGGTCGAAATGGGAAATTCCGCGGAAAAGAAAGCGAAGGCCGGCCCCAGCTTTTTCACAGGGGTGAAGGCTGAATTCAAGAAAATCGTATGGCCGGACAGGCAGTCCACCTTGAAGCAGTCCGTGGCAGTGGTGGCGATTTCGGTGGTTCTGGGCGTCATCATCGCGCTGCTGGACTATGTGGCGAAGACCGGCGTGAACTTCATTACATCAATTTAGGGCGAGGGTGATTGCATGGCAGAGGCAAAATGGTATGTAGTCCATACCTACTCAGGATATGAAAACAAAGTCAAAGCCAACATTGAGAAGACCATTGAGAACAACAAGCACCTTGCGGAGCAGATTCTGGAGGTGCGGGTTCCCCTGCAGGATGTGGTGGAGATGAAGAACGGTGCCAGAAGGACTGTCCAGAAGAAGATGTTCCCGGGGTACGTGCTCCTCAACATGGAGATGAACGACGACACCTGGTATGTGGTCCGCAATACCCGCGGCGTCACGGGGTTCGTGGGGCCGGGGAGCAAGCCTGTGCCGCTGACCGAGGCGGAGATGAAGCCTCTGGGCATCAAGACGGAGAATGTGTCCATCGACTTTGGCGAGGGCGACAGCATCGCCGTGGTGGCGGGCATCTGGAAGGATACCGTCGGCATCGTGCAGAAGCTTGATTACAACAAGCAGACGGCTACCATCAACGTAGAACTCTTTGGCAGGGAGACGCCTGTGGAGATTAGTTTTGCGGAGGTCAGGAAGCTTTAAGTCAGGTATTCCCCGCCCGGAAGGGCGGTTAGATACAAAGCGGCCCTTGGGCCGTATGGCGGCTTTGAGGCCGCAGGGCGTTTTGGCGCATGGCGGCAGGACGCTTAGCAGAGTGGGAGCAGCTCTGGCTTATGGGAGCTGCGCCGGATTGCCGCGAGAGGCCGGCCGGATCGGCGGGCGATTGCGGCTCACCACAATAAGGAGGTGCCAAAATGGCAAAGAAGGTAACAGGTTACATTAAATTGCAGATTCCTGCAGGTAAGGCTACACCGGCTCCGCCCGTAGGCCCTGCGCTTGGACAGCACGGCGTGAACATCGTGGAGTTCACCAAGCAGTTCAATGCCAGGACGGCGGACAAGGGCGATGTCATCATCCCTGTAGTCATTACCGTGTATGCAGACAGGTCTTTCAGTTTCATTACGAAGACTCCCCCTGCGCCGGTGCTGATCAAGAAGGCCTGCAACATCAAATCAGGCTCCGCAGCGCCCAACAAGACAAAGGTGGCCACGCTCTCCAAGGCGAAGCTCCAGGAGATCGCGGAGATGAAGATGCCCGACCTGAACGCGGCCAGCCTGGAGGCGGCCATGAGCATGATTGCCGGAACGGCGCGCAGCATGGGCGTTACGGTCGAGGAGTAGCCGGTTTTCCGGCACAGAGCCGTCAGACAAAGACAATTGGGAGACAACGGAAGGTTGTCGCTTGAACCTGGGAGGGGACAATTCTGAAAGTTCCTTTCACATTTTGATTGGTATGCGCGCCGACGCGCGCAGGAGGGTGTAAGAATGAAGCATGGAAAGAAATATAACGAGATTGCGAAGCTGGTAGACCGCACCGTCGCATATGAGCCCGAGGAGGCAATCGCGCTGGTGAAGAAGACCGCGGCCGCGAAATTTGACGAGACCGTAGAAGTGCATATCAAGACAGGCTGTGACGGACGTCACGCGGAGCAGCAGATTCGCGGCGCCGTAGTGCTGCCCAACGGAACCGGCAAGACCGTCAGGGTGCTGGTATTCGCAAAGGGCGACAAGCTGGCGGAGGCCGAGGCCGCAGGCGCGGACTTCACAGGCGGCGAGGAGCTCATCCCCAAGATTCAGAAGGAAGGCTGGCTGGACTTCGACGTAGTGGTGGCCACCCCCGACATGATGGGCGTGGTAGGACGCCTGGGTAAGGTCCTGGGTCCCAAGGGCCTGATGCCCAACCCCAAGGCCGGCACCGTCACCATGGACGTCACCAAGGCGGTCAAGGAGATCAAAGCCGGTAAGATCGAGTACAGGCTGGACAAGACCAACATCGTGCATGTGCCCGTAGGAAAGGTTTCCTTTACGGACGAGGCGCTTCTGCAGAACTTCAACGCCCTGATGGACGCCATCGTCAAGGCGAGGCCCAGCGCCCTGAAGGGACAGTACCTGAGGAGCATCACGCTGGCCAGCACTATGGGCCCCGGCGTGAAGGTGAATGTGCTGAAGTTCTAAGTGTGCAAAGATTTTCTAAGCGGCCAAAGGACGTCCGCTAAGAAAATCTATATTGCACACGGAAGAATGCCCAAAGTGCGGGCATTCTTCCGGTTTGGCACCGAGTGTGGCTGAGGGCGGGATTGTGTTCTGCTGCGAGGCATGACGGGAAGCGAGTTTTGTTAGCAGATTTTTCATTAAAAATAAGGGTTGACGCAAAGCAGCCCTTATGATATGATACAGAAGTCCTAAAAGCCGAAGACAGTAGGTGCAGGGGGTACCCCCGAGCGTAAATCCTACCGAGGAGAAGAGTGCAGCACAGAGTATTTCCTCCCTAAGGCTATCTTGGGGAGGTTTTTTATATCTATTGTACCAACCTCTTTTATCGGCACAAAATCTAATAAGGAGGTAATGAAATGGCAAAGGTTGAGTTAAAGAAACCCATCGTAGACGAGATTTCCGCTCATATCAAAGATGCCCAGTCCGTAGTCCTGGTAGACTACCGCGGGCTCACTGTAGAGCAGGATACCAGGCTCCGCAAGAACATGCGCGAGGCGGGAGTCGTCTACAAGGTGTACAAGAACACTTTCATGAACTTCGCGTTCAAGGGCACGCAGTTCGAAGGCCTTGCTGAGTATCTGGAAGGCCCCACCGCGGTAGCAATCGCCACCGAGGATGCAACGGCTCCCGCCAGGATCCTCTCCGAGTTCGCCAAGACTGCCGACAAGCTGGAAATCAAGGCCGGTGTGGTCGAGGGCACCGTGTATGATGCCAAGGGCATGGAGACCATCGCAAGCATTCCTTCCAGGGAAGTGCTCATTTCCAGACTGCTGGGAAGCCTGCAGAGCCCTGTCACCAACTTCGCGCGCGTCATCAACCAGATTGCGGAGAAGAACGGCGGCAGCAGCGATGCCGCATAGTAATGTGCAGAGTACGCACATATGCAGAGTACGCACATATGCAGAGTGTGCGCATACGTAGATTGCGAACGGAACCGGGACACAGAAATACCAAAATAGAAAATGGAGGATAATAAAATGGCTAAATTAACAGCTCAGGAACTGATTGATGCTATCAAAGAGATGACCGTATTAGAGTTGAACGACCTGGTAAAGGCTTGCGAAGAGGAGTTCGGTGTATCCGCGGCAGCGGGCGTTGTGGTTGCTGCAGCTGGCCCTGCAGAAGCGGCTGAGGAGAAGACCGAGTTCGACGTAGAGCTGACCGAGGTCGGCGCCGAGAAGGTTAAGGTCATCAAGGTCGTGCGTGAGATCACCGGCCTTGGCCTGAAGGAGGCGAAGGATGCCGTCGAGAGCGCTCCGAAGGTACTGAAGGAGGGCGTCTCCAAGGAAGAGGCGGAGGAGATCAAGAAGAAGATTGAGGAAGTAGGCGCAAAGGCTACTCTGAAATAATTCTGCCAAAAGACATGCCAGATGCGTTTGGCTGTATGCCGGGATAAAAGGCAGCCTTGTACCAGAGAAAAGGCTGCCTTTTCTTTTTAAACTTCAATTTATACTGCTTAACGATTTCACTTGCCGTGAAACCAGACTGCATAACGCTGACTGGTTCAATCGCTTGATTGCATTAGGCAGTATTCAGCGTTATGCAGTATATATATAGCAATAAAATCCTGCTCAAAAATCAGATAAACGGAATGATTAAAAATTTCCTAAATTTTCTAAAAATAGACTTGACCCCTTTTACTGTTTGTGATATTATGGATAGTGCACTATTGTGCGATGAAAAATGTGGCGCAAGACTCGCGCTGGTATTATGGTGTGGTGCATGATGATGTGAGGCGTTGTGATGCAGGCATCATAGTATCTTTTCGTGCCTGTTTCAAGGAATGTGACAGGCTTTTTGGTTTATGCCAGGCATATAGGTGCAAAAAGGGAAAGAACGGGGTGAAGTGTCAATGGAGAAAAACAGAATACGTCCGACAGCCGGTACCAGGGTCATGCGTATGAGTTATGCACGTCAAAAAGAGGTCTTAGAGATGCCAGACCTCCTCGAAGTCCAGAAGAATTCTTACCAGTGGTTCCTCAGCGAGGGCCTGAAGGAAGCCTTTGACGACATATCTCCCATCGCGGACTACAGCGGCTCCTTGAGTCTGGAATTTGTGGACTTTGAGCTGAGCAAGAAGGACGTGAAGTATTCCATCGAGGAATGCAAGGAGAGGGACGCCACCTACGCGGCGCCTCTGACGGTAACGGTACGCCTCTATAATAAAGAAAAAGAAGAGATCAGTGAACATAAGATTTTCATGGGCGATCTGCCTCTGATGACAGAGACCGGCACTTTCGTGATCAACGGCGCGGAGCGCGTCATTGTAAGCCAGTTGGTGCGTTCCCCCGGCATCTACTATGCCATCGGACACGACAAGCTGGGCAAGAGGCTGTACTCCTGTACCGTAATCCCCAGCCGGGGCGCGTGGCTGGAGTACGAGACGGACTCCAACGACGTCTTCTATGTCCGTGTGGACAGGACCCGTAAGGTTCCCGTCACGGTCCTGATCCGCGCCCTGGGAATCGGCACCAATGACGAGATCCGGGAGGTGTTCGGCGATGAGCCCAAGATAGAGGCCAGCTTTACCAAGGACACTGCTGA
>NZ_CAPDXS010000138.1:0-14140 GCF_948601915.1 uncultured Acetatifactor sp.
TACCCTTTTTCCATAAACAGGCGGAAGGCAACGTCCAGTATGAGCTGAACGGTTTCCTCCGGATGCTTGTTCCTCGCCACTGCTCCCTCACCCCCCGCGGTATGCTTCCCATCGGTATCCATATTAACATACCGGTGGTATGTTTGTCAAGATGTAAAACCGTTTCCCCTTCCTCACGAGGCGTCGCGCATCTCCTTTCGTCGGCTCAGCTCCATATCAATGGCAGACGCTATCCTGTCCTTCACCATCCCGGCAATCTCCGCCGTGGTCATCTTCCCATACTCCTCAAAGAGGATAGGCTCCAGGAAATGCACCTGGGTCTTCACCTTGCGCAGGGAATTCACCCCGAAAGGCTTGTAAGAATCAATGATGGCCACTGGCACGATAGGAGCCCTGGCCTTGGTGGCGCACTTGAAGGAACCGGCCATGAAGTCCTGCAGCTCGTTCTTATTGTGGTCGTAACCGCCCTCGGGAAATATGATATAGCGTCTCCCGTTCTTCACCTCATCGGCAATCTGCAGAATGGTCTTCAACTGCTTCCTCATGTCGGTCTTGTCCAGCCTGCTGCCCTGTACCAGGTCGATGAAGGAGTCCGTGATGGGCAGCCTGGAACGGTAGGCGTCTATGACGATGGTGCAGGGCTTCGGATGGGAGCTCATGATTCCCAGCGTGTCATACTTGCCCTGATGGTTGGAGTACATGACGTAGCCGCCGTCCTCGGGCAACAGCTCCTGCCCGAAGCTCTCCGTCTGTATCCTCCCGTTGCGCATCATGATTCTGATGCACTTCCTTGCCATCTTATAGCGCTCCTCCTCCGAATAGCGCTCCCCGTGCCGTTCTATATAATGCGCCTTGCAGATATAATAGACCACGAACGGCAAAGAGACTATGACCACATAGCATATCCTTATCACATCAACACCCCATACTCAACAACACAAAATCCCTCAGCTCCGGCAAGCCCCTTACGTCCGGCTTCCCGCCATGCCGTCCGCGGCGGCAGCGCCCTCCCAGGCGGCTTGGGCCATCCGCAAATCGGTACAGCCCAAGCGCCAGAACCGCACATCGGGTACTTTCCGAGCTCAGAACAGCTTCTTTCCGTCCACGCCTTATTCATGGCCGTCCCAGCAGTAAGTGCACAGCTTCTCCCTGTCGATTCCCACGGAAGCGATCATATCGTCCAGCCTGTGGTAGCGCAGGGTGGTGAAGTTCAGCTGCTTCCCGATGCGCCCCACCATTTCCTTGTATTCCACCGTATCGGGATTCACATACGCTTTCAGGTCGATTTCCCGCCCTTCCTGCTCCATCTCCTTCAGCACTCTCCTGGCGATCAGGTCCATCTCCGACTTTGACCTGGAGAAATTCAGATACTTACAGCCGAACATCACCGGCGGGCATGCGGGCCGGATATGCACCTCTTTGGCGCCGCTGTGGTAGAGGAATTCCGTGGTTTCCCGCATCTGCGTGCCCCGGACGATGGAATCGTCGATCATCAGCAGGCTCTTCCCCTCTATCAGATCTTTCACCGGAATCAGCTTCATCTTGGCGATCAGGTTCCGCTGGGTCTGAATCGTGGGCATGAAAGACCTGGGCCAGGTGGGCGTGTACTTGACGAAGGGCCTGGAGAAAGGTATCCCCGACTTGTTGGCATAGCCGATGGCATGGGCGATACCGGAATCGGGCACTCCCGCCACGATGTCCGGCTTCACGTCATCCCGCTCGGCTAACAGCGCGCCGCAGTTGTACCGCATCTTCTCCACGCTGATCCCCTCGTAGGAGGATGTGGGATATCCATAGTATACCCAAAGGAAGGTACAGATCTTCATCTCCTTCCCGGGCTGCATCAAAGTATGGGTTCCCTCGGGCGTTATCACCGCTATCTCACCGGGGCCCAGCTCCCTCTGGAATTCGTACCCCAGGTTCAGATAGGCAAAGCTCTCGAAGGAGACGCACCATGCGCCCTCCTTTTTCCCCACGGACACGGGAGTCCGGCCATGGAGGTCCCTGGCGGCATATACCCCCTTGGATGTCATAATCAGCAGCGTCATGGAGCCGTCGATGGATTCCTGGGCATACCGGATGCCCTCCACCAGGTTGTCCTTCTGATCCACCAGATAGGCCACCAGCTCCGTGGGATTCAGATCCCCGCCGCTCATCTCCAGGAAATGGGCATGGCCCTTGGAGAGCAGCTCCTCCGTCAGCTTCGCCGCGTTGTTGATCTTGCCCACCGTGGTGATGGCGTATGTCCCATGGTGGGAACGGACCATCAGCGGCTGTGGCTCGAAGTCCGAGATGCTGCCGATGCCGATGTTCCCCTCCATCTCATTGAAATCCTTGTCGAACTTTGTCCGAAAAGGCGCGTTCTCTATATTATGTATGGCCCTGTCGAATCCCCTCTCTTTTCCATAGACCACCATTCCCGCCCTCCTGGTTCCCAGATGGGAATGATAGTCCGTTCCGAAGAACAAGTCAAAGACACAATCCTCCTTGGATGCAACACCAAAAAATCCGCCCATTCTAAGCCTCCCGAATTCTTATCTTTCTTCCAAAGTATCCTCATATTCCGCGGCCGAACACACAAGCAAAACATTCTTCGTGATTTTTTCACACAGTGACTTCCGCTTTCACGCCCAGCAGCTCCTTGTTCTCCTCCAGCACCGGACGAATCACTTCCCTTAAGAACGCCTCCACCTGCTCCTTGGAGCGCCCCACATATCTGGCGGGATCCATGGATGCCTGCAGCTCCTCCAGGCCCATGGGGAACGCGGGATCCGCCGCAATCAGCTCCAGCAGATTGTTCTCCTTCCCCTCCGCCTTCACGTTGCGCCCGGCCTCCATGGACAGCTCCCTGATGCGCTCGTGGAGCTCCTGGCGGTTGCCTCCCAGCTTCACGGCATCCATCATGATGTTCTCCGTGGCCATGAAGGGCAGCTCGCTCATGAGATGCTTCTCGATGACCTTGGGGTACACCACCAGCCCGTCCACCACGTTCAGGCACAGATCCAGGATGCCGTCCACCGCAAGGAACCCCTCCGGGATGGACAGCCTCTTATTGGCGGAATCGTCCAGCGTCCTCTCGAACCACTGCGTGGCCGAGGTGATGGCCGGGTTCAGCGCATCGATCATCACATATCTGGACAGGGAGGCGATCCGCTCGCAGCGCATGGGATTGCGCTTATAGGCCATGGCCGAGGAGCCGATCTGGCTCTTCTCGAAGGGCTCCTCCACTTCCTTCAGATGCTGGAGCAGACGGATGTCGTTGCTCATCTTGTGGGCGGAGGCCGCGATGCCTGCCAGCACGTTTGCCACCCTGGTGTCCACCTTTCTGGAATAAGTCTGCCCGGACACGGGGAAGCACTCCGCGAACCCCATCTTCTGAGCGATCATAGGGTCTATCTTATCGATGGTCTCCTGGTCTCCGTCGAACAGCTCCAGGAAGGAAGCCTGGGTGCCCGTGGTGCCCTTGGAGCCCAGAAGCTTCATATTCCCCAGCACATAGTCCAGATCCTCCAGGTCCAGGTAGAACTCCTGCATCCACAGCGTGGCCCGCTTCCCCACCGTGGTGGGCTGGGCCGGCTGGAAATGGGTGAAGGCCAAAGTGGGCTGGGCCTTATGCTCTTCCGCGAAATCGGCCAGTTCCTTGATGACATTCACCAGCTTCTTCTTCAGGAGCCTTAAGCCCTCCCGCATCACGATGATGTCCGTATTGTCCCCCACATAGCAGGAGGTGGCCCCCAGGTGGATGATGCCCGCGGCCTTGGGGCACTGCTGCCCATAGGCGTACACATGGCTCATGACATCATGGCGGACCTCACGCTCCCTGGCCTTCGCCACGTCGTAGTTGATGTCGTCCACATGGGCCTTCATCTCCTCGATCTGCTCATCCGTGATGACAGGCCTGCCGTCCTGGCTCAGGCCCAGCTCCTTCTCCGTCTCCGCCAGGGCTATCCAAAGCCGCCGCCATGTGCTGAATTTCATGTCCGGTGAGAAAATGTACTGCATCTGCCTGCTGGCGTAACGCTCCGACAGGGGGCTCACATATTTGTCCGTGGAATGCTCTTTTTCCATGGAATGCTCTCTTTCCATTACCTCTCTCCTTTATCTCGCCTTTCTCTCGCGTTCCTTCGTTTCCGACTGAATTATCATATCTTACAAGAAGCCATAAGTCAATAGGCAGAATCCTCGTACCTGGCCACCATCTCCATGATTTCCGGGGCGTAGGCGGGATATTTGGCCGCCACGTCCATGATCTCCTTCCTGGCAGTGTCCGCCACATTGTGGTTGTAGTCCATCTGCTTGCGCAGGGCCTGTCTGCGGGAGATCAACTCATGGCGCATCTCCACCATCTCCCGCCTGTCCAGCAGGGCCGCCGCCTGTCCGATCCACCGATGGGGCGTGGCGATCCGGTAGCCGGACAGCTTGTTCAGGAGCTGCCTGCGGTAATACTCCGCCTTCCCCTCGGCCTCCGCGAATTCCCGGCGCTCGTCCTTCTCCCTCTGGTACTGCTTCCACAGCCGGTTCAGCGCCTCCGCGCTGTCCGTGCCGTATTTCATATACAGATAGTCCGTCAGGTTCCTGTTGTTCACGTACCGGATCTTCACCTTGTTCTGCAGGAGGATCAGCTTGTTCACCGCTATCTCCACCTGGTGCAGCTCCCTGTCGTCGTCCGTGTACTTCACCCATGTCACCGTCACGGCCAGGGCCACGGCTGCCACCGCCAGCAGATACCCTATCCGGGTATCCATATGGAAGACGAACTGCAGGATCACCAGCATCAGCATGCACAGTATGAAAGCCGTGACGAAGATCAGCGTCATCCCCCGCAGATTGTCCATCAGGACATTCAGCTCCTCCCTGCGGTACTCATAGGCATGGCGCTCCCTGTCCAGCCGCCGGAGATCCTGCTTCACCTTCCCGCCGTACTCCTCGCATTCCTTCAGCTTGGCGATGCCCTCGGCGATCTCTCCTTCATGCTCCCGGAGCCTGTAATAGTCCGCGTCCTTCATGCGGTTCTTCCTGCCCCGGTAGCGCTTGCTCTCCTGCTCCAGGGCCACCACCCTTCCGGCGATGCTGTTCAGGCCCTCCCGTTCCGTCTCCGGCAGCGCCTCTATCTCCTCCATGTCCGTCAGGTAGGAGGTGATCAGGGAATACTCCCCTGTCAGCAGGCCGATTTCCTTCGTGGCCTCCCCCATCTGCTCCAGGCAGTTGGAGATATATCTGCTCCGCTCCTCCTCCTGGCCGAAGTCCACGTCGTCCCTGTCGTAGACCGGATTCTCCCAGTCCTCGGGGCCGTTCTCCTGGTGTTTCCTTTTTCTGAACAATTTTGACCAAAATCCCATTTTCCGCTTTCCTTTTACATGCTATTTCCTATCTATTCCATACGGTAGCTCTCTTTCAGGGCCTGGGTCAGGCGCCTGTTGTCCTCGTAGAACCTCCGTCTGTCCCTGCTCTTTATGTCCTTCCGGTTGCACAGCCGCAGGTAATCCGGCTGCTGCTCCCACTCGCCCATGACCCTCTCCAGCTTCTTCTCCAGCTCCAGCGTGCCGGGATACCACTCGCCATGCTCCGAGGTGAAGGCTACATACGCTTCCTCGGACAGTTCCATACGCTTTGCCGCCAGGTAATCCAGGAGGTATTCCTCGCCTCCGTCCCACTCCAGCGCAAGCCGGAAGCATTCCGCCGCCTTTTTGTAGAGCATGAGCCCGGCGTAGGCCACACCCTTATTATGCCAGATTTTCGCAAGAAACTCTTTCTTTGCGCTGCCGCCTTTTTCTACGGAGGCTTTTCCCGTCCCTGCCTCCGTCCCCTGGGCCTCCTCCAGACACCTTAACAGCTCGTCATATCCCCGCAGGGCCTGTCGGAATCTCTTTTTCTTCACCAGGTAGTCCAGCTGGCTCTTGCGCTTCTCCAGTCCGGTCAATCCCGCCCCCTGCAGCAGCAGGCTTTCCGTCTCCTGCAGCACAGCCTCGTCATAAAAGCCCACATAGCGCAGGATGGCCAGCACGAAGGCGCTCAGGGACCCCTGCCTGTGCACAAGGGGATGGAGCGCCTTCGCCAGCTCCCGCAGCCCGCATTCCCTCTCTATCCAGCCCAGCAGCCCGTCCTCCATGAGGGCAGTATCCAGAAAAAAGGCGTTCTCCTTCATGCAATGGCAAAGCTCCTCCATGCTGTAGACATTCATTTCAAGCCCCGGCACACAATATGGTGTTTTCGCGTAATTCCCCACACAGACACTGACCCGCATCCAGCCCACTCCCTCTTCCGACTAGTCCAAATCGATTTCTTCTTTCCACACCCGCCCGGAGGAGCTGCGGAATTCCCCGAAGCCCAGATCCTTCACCTCCACGGACAGGCGGTTCTCCTCCTTCAGGAAGAAACGCGCCCCCAGCCTTGACACCTGGCCCGGAAGCCCCTCCAGCACGATGCGCACCTGTCTGCTCCTTCCGGCCGCCCCGCTCTCCGCAAGGGGGGTCACCGTCAGCGCCAGCTCATTCCCCTCCTGCAGGTACAGTTCCATGGCATGCTCCGCCTCATACCAGTTCTCCCCGGCGTCCAGCAGGGCGTAATAGGATTCCTCCCCCTGCCGCAGCAGCCGCATGCCCACATTGGCCTTCAGCTTGTCGTTTCCCAGGAACACATGGGCCTTTCCCGTCTCCCCCGGGGCAATCCTCTCCTGCATCCCGCAGCAGGCCCCCTTGCTGAACAGATTGTTCCCCTGGAACACCCGCCTGCCCCTACAGAGGAAGCGCAGGGACTCCTTCATCCAGTCCTGGGAGAAACCGTCGCCGATCAGGAATACGCTGCCCACGGGTTCCTCCCCGCAGCACTCCTGCGCTATCTCCAAAAAGGCCCTGTCCAGCTCCTGCCCCCTCTCGGAATCCGGTTCCCAGGGGACGGGCTCCTCTCCCCAGGCGGGAAGCGCGTCCTCCGGAAAGGCGTATGTCCTCTCCTTCACGAAGGTGACGATGGGAGTCGTCCGCCTGTTGCACCCCATGCGCATCATGCGCATTCCGCCCCTCCCGTAGTGGAACAGCATCGCGTCGCTGGTCCAGAAGTCCCCGGGCTGGCGCAGCATATAGCTGTAAAAGCTCTCCTCATGGCTCTGGACGGCGATCCGCTCCGCCTTCAGCTGCGCGCCCTCCACCATCCCCAGCAACACATCCACGATCCCCCGGTCCAGGGAGGCGCAGGTGATCGTCAGCGCCGCCAGCCTGGACCCAACCTGGGAGAGCAGGCCCAAAGACCGCTTAAAGAACAGCGCAAGCAGCGCCACCGGGTCGAAGCTCTCCCCGTCTATGACCACCGGCTCCCTGCCCAGCGCCATGGACAGCAGGTTCTCCACCAGAATCCCCTCGCTGCCGTCCGCCCGCACCGCCTCCCTGCCGTAGAGCCACTGGTTCGTGCCCTGCCGCTTGTAGAGCGCCGTGGGGATATTGTAGACCTCCTCCCCGGCCACCTGGGAAAGGGTCTGGGCCTCGCCGCTCTCGGAGGTGGCAAAGCTGATCTGGCAGTATTCATTCCCCAGATCGTATCCCACTATCAGTCTGTCCGTGTTCAGAATTCCCATGCCAGCTCCTCCGTTGTCCCTTCGCGCCATGTCATTTCACCGTGAACAGCCTGCCGTTCAGGAAATCTTTCCTGTAATACTCCTCCAGCAGTTGATCCATGGTGTCATAGTCCTGCATCGTATCGGCGGTGACGATGTCGTCGATCAGCTGATACCTGCTGTCCTCTCCCCCGTCGCCGTCCCTTCTCGGGAGCGTGCCGCTGCCGGTCACCTGGATTGTCCCCTCCCGTTCCTCCGTTATGTAATACTGCAGGCTCTCCCCGAAGAACAGGATGAAAGCCTTGAAGCACACGCCACCGTAGGCCTCCCTCATGTACTCGCTGCGGTACATTTCTGCCTCTCCGTCCTCGCCCAGGATTGCGTAATGGATGCACACCCTCGTCCGGGGCCTGGCCCGGTATTCTATGATGGTCTTGTCGGAAAGCTCCCTCTCCAGGCCGGGGCACTGGCTGAATCCCTGGAAGAATTCCAGGTAGATTTCCCTCTCCAGCATCTCCTCCAGCAGTTCCCGCACCATGGAGCCAGCGTCTTCGTCCGCCTCCGCCTCCTGCCTGTTCTCGGCGAAATATTTCAGGTAGGCCAGCTTGCAGACCAACTGCAAGGGCTCTCCCCGCTGATACATCTGTCTGATCTCATGGAACACCTCTTTCTCCATCAGGCGCTCCTTGACGAAGCAGTCGTAGGCGCACTGGGTCAGGAAAGCCGCCTCCACCTCCTGCTTCGCCCCCTGGGAGACATAGTAGCGGAAAATCTCCAGCTTCTCCCCCACGAAAGCGCCTGAATACAGCATCTGCACCAGCATCCTCTCGCTGAGCATGTAGCAGTCCGCGCCGAAGGATTTTGCCGCCTTCCAGATGTCCCGCATGTTCCGCGTCATGCCCCGGTAGTGCCGGATCAGATAGTCCAGCACCGTACTGTCATACTTTCCCCTCCGGAAGATGTGGGTGGCGGCTGCAGTCAGCAGGGGATTCTCCGCCATATCGTACTTCTCGATCATGGCCCCCACCAGCCGCACCAGAATCTTCACGTCCACGAAATAGGGCCCGTAGCTCTCCAGCCACTCCCACGCCAGCTTATAATTGCCCCGCAGCACCATGAACCGGACCACGCTGGCCCGCTCCTGCGCCAGGAGCCCTTCCGGCGGGATCTCTTTCAGATACCTGTCCAGGGCCTGCATATCGTCCATGTCGAAGTAATACTGCAGAATCCGCAGATGCAGCTCCCGCTTCACCTCCGGATCCGCGTCCCGTGAGGCCGCGATCCGAAGCTCCCTCACAATCCGCTCCGAGGGCTCCTCCCTGCACCCGCTGTCGCTGTCGCACAGATAGAAATCCAGCTCCAGGCCCAGAGGCCCCATGGGCAGGAGGAAGCGCAGGAACTTCCCCGGTATCATCAGCTTCTCCATGGTGTACTCCACGTTCTTCAGGAAGCGGTTCTTCTCCCCGTCCTCAAAGACGATGGTGTACCTGCTGCCGTACAGGGCTACCCATGTACGTCTGTCCGACAGAATGTATTCGCTGGGCCGCAGATTCCCGGGCTGGTATACATACACCTTCCTGAGCCTGTCGTCCTCCACCTGGATCAGATGGGCGAACAGCAGCCTGGAGAGCGGGGCGGCCGTCTGCTCGTCCACCATGTCGGGGCGCAGGAGCCTGTTATAGAGACTCGCCAGGTTCCGGTTGATGCGTCCCTTCTTCATCTGCTCCTTCACGAAATGCTCTATCTTGAACCTGTAAGCCTCATACACATCTCCCAGCTTCTCCTGGCGCTGGCAGATATAGTCGTACAGATACGCGGTATGGGCATAGTCCAGATTGTTCTGATAGGAAAAATATTTCAGCACCGCTTTGGGGATCTCCTGGGGCCGCTCCAGGTTCAGGGACATCATGAAATGCTCGTACAGGTTCGTGATTCGGAGCTGGGCGTCCACCCCGGCCTTGTACCAGCCGAAACAGGCGGGCCCCACCTTTCCGCCCTTGATCAGCAGCGTACAGATTTCCTGCAGAATCTGTACATCCTTCTTTTTCCCGTACAGCTTCGTCAAGGCGGCAAAGATTGGCCCCGAACACTCCTTCATCCTGCCGGTCAGGTACAGCGCCTGCTCCACCGCCTCCCGCTTCAGCGCCCCCTGCCTGGCCCCGTACCAGATGACCTGCTGCTCGAACCTGCCCAGCCTGTGGAGCAGCGCGGGGTTGCCGTTCACCAGCGAAAGCGCCTCGATGTACAGCACCGGACTGGTACAGCCCTTCCGGAACAGATCCTCCCAGAAAGCCCATCTCTCCCTGTCCGACCGGCAGTATTCCTCCGACAGGTACATCAGAAGCCACCCCACCCGCCAATTGGAATCGTCCCTCTTAAAGAGCCGCTCCACCTCCCCCGCCACCCGCTCCACATAGTCCTCCTCACCGTGGATCAGCGTGGTCAGATAGAGATAGTACGCCGTCAGCGTATGGCCGCAGTCGCTCTTTTCCAGCACCTCGGCCACATGGTCCAGGATCCACCCGGCCTCGTTGTAGCGCTCCTCCGTAATCAGCAGCTGGGCCTGCAGCAGTCTGGCGGAAATGTCCCCCTCGTCCATGGCCACCATCCGCTCCACCAGCTTCCCCGTCTCCTTCAGCCAGACGGCGGTGGAAAGCCTGCGCAGCCGGAACGCCTGATAGAATTCCATCAGGCGGACTGTGCAGCGCATCCGCTCCGCCTCCCCGGTCCCCGGGGTCCCGCCCCTCGCCACCGTCACGGGAACCGTCAGATCCACAAAGGAATTGTACAGGCGGATCCGCCCGAAGTTCCTGCCCCTTCTGCAGCGGCCGCTGTCGATGAACACAGGCAGCCGGAACCGGTTGCCCAGGAAGTCGTCGTCCGTCAGGACTTCCTTCTCCGTAAAGAGGAACTCCCCCTCGTACTCCACGAAGAGCCTCGTGAAGCCCCAGCCGCTCCGCAGGACCGTCAATGCATGCTCCGTCACCGCGTCCGGGCCGTAAGCCGGCAGCTCCACGTCCAGCGCCGCCTCCTCCACCGTGAATTCCTGGGGCTGCTTCTTGTTCACCTGGATCAGGAATTCCTCCACGTTCTGCTCCTGGCCCCGGTAGGCCGACAGGGCCCTGTAATCCTCCAGATACCTGGCGTCGCTGCCCGAGAAGATCCGCAGGAACTCCGGGGAGTAGAACAGCTTCACGGCCTCCTTCCAGTCGCTTTTCGCCAGGTTCGCGAAGTGGAACAGATTCTTGACCGTGCCCACGGAGGATTCCGGCATGACGTGCTCCACGGAGGCCACGAAAGGGAGGTAATACTCTCCCCTGTCGCTGATGATGTCGAAGGTGCCCTTCACCACGTCCCCTTCCTCCAGCTTCTCCCCGTGGAACCGGAAGGCGACCTGATCCTGCTCGCCGGAGAATTCCTCTGTCAGGCATTCCATCCTCCAGTCCGAGGAAAGCACCATGCCCGCCGCCCCCTCCGGGGCATATATCCGGAAGGAGTCCTCATATTGCCCGCCCTTTGGCACGGCGAATTCTATTTTTGTACAGGAAAAATCCAGGGAACCGCTCTCATAGTCAAAGTCCCCCGCCAGAATCTGATCGATTATCTTCTGCATCTGCATTTTGTGCTCACCCGCTTTTGCCTATCCCTACAGCTGTCCCGGACATGAAAATCCCTATGACCCTTGGATTCTATTATAGCATTTTGACAATAGAATCTGCCCTTCGATTCTATTATAGCATTTTGACAATAGAATCTGCCCTTCGATTCTATTGTATCAAATCCTCAGCCATAGGGCAACACATCTTTACGCCAGATTCAGTTTCCTGCTCGTGATGAAGTACATCGCCCCATACAGCGCGGCCGCCGTCAGCAGGTCGATCAGGAACCGTATGTCCGTGTTTATGTTCAGATAGATGCCGATATTGGTGGCAAAGCTGCGGAACAGGGAGACCAGCATCTGCTCCGCCACCAGGATGAGGATATAGTACAGGATGCCCACAAAGAGCCTTGCCCTGGACACCAACTGCCCTAGGGAGATGGCGCCGAAGAGGATCGCGTTGGATGTAAAGGCCCCCACCACGGACGCTATGATCCATATCCCCACGAAGTGGGAAGCGTTGAAACTGAACACGGCTTCCATTTCCCCTATCATCTCCCACACAGCGGAGAAAAAGTCGGCCGGCAGATATCCCTCCGGCACCACCGTCCATACCATGGAGCACACCAGCAGGAGCAGCGAAAGGTACACGGAGAGCAGGATGAACAGCGTCCACAGCCCGCTGACCAGTATCTTGCTGGCCAGTATCTGGTTCTTCGTGGCAGGCAGCGTATGGGTCAGATACCCCTCGTCCGTGTACATGGTCCTGTAGAAGCGCACGCCCAGATAGACCTTGATGCCAAAGGTGACGCATACCAGCAGCATGGCATAGATCATCACCGTGAACATGCTGAAGATGTCCAGCCAGCCGAAAGAGGCCTGGCTGCCGCCGTTCATGGATTTCCACACGGGCGCCTGGAACGAGAGCCAGCCCAAAAAGGTGACCACCGCCATGGCCCCCAGCATCAGGCAGCCCATCCTGTAAGTGCCCTTCCACTCATGCTTGATCAGCTTCCCTAACATGCGAACACCTCCCTGAAATAAGCGTCTACCGACTTCCCGTGCCGCTCCCTGATATTGTCCACGGAGGTATACAGCACCAGATGTCCGTAGCGCATGAAGATCACCTCGTCCAGCACCTGCTCCACGTCCCCGATCAGATGGGTGGAGATCAGCACCGTGGCGTTGGGATCGTAATTGTTCAGGATGGTCCGCAGGATATAGTCCCTGGCCGCGGGATCCACACCTGCGATGGGCTCATCCAAAATGTAGAGATCCGCCTGCCGGCTCATGACCAGTATCAGCTGCACCTTCTCCTTGGTCCCCTTGGAGAGCGTGCCCATCCTGGCATTCGGATCCACCCCCAGGCTCTGCAGCATCCCCACCGCCCGCTCCCTGGAGAAATCCGCGTAGAAATCACAGAAGAAGTCCAGAATCTGGGTCACCTTCTTATTGCCGGACAGATACGTCCGGTCCGGCAGATAGGCCACATGCGCCTTGGTCTCCACGCCCACAGGCTGTCCTCCGATCCGGATGCTGCCCTGGGTCGGGGTCAGGAGCCCGTTCAGCATCTTGATCAGCGTGGTCTTGCCGCTTCCGTTGGGGCCCAGCAGCCCGACGATCTTCCCCCGGGGCAGCGTCAGGCTCACGTTGTTCACCGCGACATGGTTCGCGTCATAGGCCTTGGTCAGCCCCGTTATCTCAATCAGCTCATTCATCCTCCGCCTCTCCTTTCCCCTCCGCAGCCCGCAGGAACTCTGCCGCCTGGGCCCTGGTGTACCCCAGCCCCTCCATCCCGGCGAAATAGGCATCCGCATGCCGCTTCGCAAGCTGGCGCTTACTGCCCTGTATCAGCCTCTCGTCTTCCGTCACCACTCTGCCGTTGGTCCCCTGCGTGATGATCAGCCCGCTCTTCTCCAGTTCCGCAAATGCTTTCTGCATGGTATTCGGATTCACCTCCGCCACCGCCGCGAGCTCCCTGACGCTGGGAAGCTTCCCGCCCGGCGGATAAGCACCGGAGACGATCTGTACCTGCAGCCTCTCCACCAATTGCGCGTATATAGGTCTGCCATCCTCTAAAACCCAAGCCAAAAGCCATCCTCCTCTCTTCTGTCGTAACCTGCCCTGTCCCGCCGCCGGCTCCTCCGCTTCCGGCCGGCCCGGGTTGTATCAACCTCATAATACAATAATATGCCAAACAGGCCCCTCCGTCAATAGCCTTCCGTAACATTTTCCCCGCGGGTGCATACTATACCGTAACGAATCATACGCGCCCTCCGGCGCAAAAGGAAGCTTATGCCCGACACCAATGTAATCGAAATGCAGGAGCCTGAAAGCGATGCCGCCTCCTATGCCGGCACCATCAAAATCAGCGTGGTCTCTTCCATCGGACTGGTCCCCGTAGAAGGCGCTACAGTCACCATAGCCTATACCAGAGAGCCAGACACGCCATTGAAGGTGCTGACCACCGACAGCTCCGGCCAGACCCCGGAGACAGAGCTGCCCGCACCGCCCCTGGCCCTGTCACTGCAGCCGGAAAACGAGATACAGCCCTACTCCGAGTACAACATCACCGTCACCGCCCCGGACTATGAGCCTGTGCTGATATCCGGCTCGGAGATCCTGGCAGGGGAGCTCTCGCTCCAGCCTGTGCAGATGAATCCCCTGGCCGCCACGGAAGAGGAAGAGAAGATCGTCGTGATACCGGACCACACCCTGTACGGGGACTTCCCTCCCAAGATACCGGAGGACGAGATCAAGCCCATGGCGGAGACCGGGGAGATCGTCCTGAGCCGTGTGGTGATCCCGGAGTTCGTCATCGTCCATGACGGCGTGCCGAACGACCCCTCCGCGCCCAATTACTGGGTACGGTATAAGGATTACATCAAGAACGTGGCTTCCTGCGAAATCTATTCCACATGGCCGGAGAGCGCGATTTATGCGAATATACTGGCTATACAGTCGTTTACGTTGAACAGGGTGTATACGGAGTGGTA
>NZ_CAPDXS010000139.1:0-13940 GCF_948601915.1 uncultured Acetatifactor sp.
AGCTCGTCGGGCTCATAACCCGAAGGTCACAGGTTCAAATCCTGTCCCCGCTACTACAAGCTTAAGAATGAAAGTTCGACAAGCTTCGATGCCCAGATAGCTCAGTTGGTAGAGCAGAGGACTGAAAATCCTCGTGTCACTGGTTCGATTCCGGTTCTGGGCATTTTTGGTGGATATATAGCATGAAAAGGTACAATTTCGGCCTTTTGATGCTATTTTTTTGTGACAGGATGTGCTATAATAAGCTAAATATATTTATGAATAATCATTCATCTAGGGAGAGGAACCATGGAAGAGAGGCAGACAGGGGAGATGGCAGAGACAGGAAAGCTTCCAGAGGAGAATGCGCAGAATCCGAAGCACAAGGGCGGGAGGCGCAGGAGGAAGAGGTTTTTCCTTATCGCATTTCTTCTTATCGTTGTAGCAACATTGGCAGTGGCGGCATATCTTTATTACAGGGGAGTTGTGTACTATCGAACCCATTTTTTCCCGAACACGAAAATCAACGGAATGGATTGCGGCGATATGGAGGCAGCGCCGATTGTCGAGGCGTTGGAGTCCCGGATCGACGGATATGCTCTGGCAGTGCTGGGCAGGGACTATGAGACCGGGGAGTCGGACGTGGTGCTTGGCATCATTGCGCCGGAGGATATCCAGCTACAGTATGTGGGCACCAGAGAGGCTGTGGAGTCGCTTCTGCAGCAGCAGGACGAGTTCTTCTGGATGGAGGCTTATCTGGACAGGCAGTATGACTACACCCTGGAGCAGGACATGAATTTCGATGAGGATATGCTGGGCAGCCTGGTGAAATCCTGGGAGGCCTGCAAGAGGAAGAACATGCAGATGCCCCAGAACGCGTATATCAGCGAGTATTCTGAGGAGACAGGCGGCTATGAGGTCGTCCCGGAGACCGTGGGGACGTCGTTTGACGTGCAGAAGGCGATTCCGCGGATCGTGGAGGCGGTAAGCGCCCAGGAGGCGGCCATCAACCTGGAGGAGCAGGGATTCTACCGGGAAGCTGCCGTGAAAAGCGATGACAAACGGCTGAACCGCACGGTGGACGATGCCAATAAATGGCTGGGCACGAAAATCGTCTACGACTGGAACGGGACAGAAGTGGTGGTGGATCGGGAAATCCTGAAAGACTGGGTCTCCATTGAGGACGAAAAGGCTGTTCTGGACGAAGAGGCCGTGGACGCCTTTGTGAAGGAACAAGCTGGGGCATATGACACCTATGGGAGAAGGAAGAACTTCATGACCACCTATGGATATGAGATATCGCTGCCCGGCCGGAACTACGGATGGAAGACAGATGTGGCAGGGGAGACCGAGGAGCTCATCGCCCTGATATATCAGGGCAGCACTATAGAGAAGGAGCCTCTGTACAGCATCAGGGCCAGGCAGAAGGGCAGCAACGATATCGGGAGCTCCTATCTGGAGGCGGATCTGAACAGCCAGCATCTGTACCTGTATCAGGACGGGAATCTGGTGCTGGAGACGGACTTCGTATCAGGTACGATGATTTCGGATTTCGGCTGTGTGACGCCGGAAGGGATATTCGGTATGCTGTACAAGTCCACGGACGCGGTGCTGGTAGGCGAGACGTACCGAACGCCGGTGAAATACTGGATGCCCTTCTATGGGAATTATGGCCTGCACGATGCCAACTGGAGGGGCGCCTTCGGCGGGGATATCTTTGTGACAGGCGGCTCCCACGGATGCATCAACCTGCCCCCCAGCATGGCGGCGCAGATCTACCAGTATGTGTCGGAGGGCTTCCCGGTGATATGCTATTATCCCCAGGGGATTCCGTACATAGGCCCGCCTGCGGAGCCGGAGCCGGAGGGCGGCGTACCGGAGGGAGAGCCGAATCCGGAGGAGGTTCCGGTAGGCTAGGCAAATATGATTCGAGGAAAGAAGCGCGGAAATATGGAGAGAAGAATTTCAGGAAGACGAACGGAAAGACAGGCATTGAGATGGCAGAGGAGGCTGGAGCGCTTCCGCAGGGAGGAACGGCAGATTCGGGAGATGGCCTCCGACATACTGGAGTCCCGCAACTTCAACAGGATGAAGGCGTATGTCCAGCACGGGGATGTGACCGTGAACGCCCATGTGCTGAGCGTGGCCAGGTGCAGCATCGCCCTCAGCGAATATCTGCATATCCGCTGCAGCAGAAGGGAGCTGATCAGAGGAGCGCTGCTCCATGATTATTTCCTCTATGACTGGCATATTCCAGACAAAGAGAATCCCCATAAGCTGCACGGCTTCTATCATCCCGGCACGGCCCTGCGCAACGCCTCCAGGGAGTACCGCCTGACGCTCCGGGAGCAGAACATCATAAGGCGGCATATGTGGCCGTTGACCGTGGTGCCGCCGGCCTGCAGGGAGGCATGGATCGTGACGGCAGCCGACAAGTGGTGCTCGCTGCTGGAGACCTTATATATCTATAAAGGACATGGCCCCCGTGGAACATTTATTTGAAGAGCTGCGGAAGCATTCGGAGAGCGACATCTACCCCTATCACATGCCGGGACACAAGCGCAGACCCTTCGGAATGCTTCCCGGAGAATTGAGCAGAATAGATATCACGGAGATAGACGGCTTCGACAACCTGCATCAGCCGGAGGGCATCCTGGATGGCCTGCAGCGCGAGGCCGCCGGGCTTTACGGGGCGGAGGAGAGCTTCTATCTCGTAAACGGGAGCACCTGCGGGATACTGAGCGCGGTCAGTTGCGCGCTGCCCGAGGGAGGGCATATCCTGATGGCGCGGAACTGCCACAGATCGGCCTATCATGGGATTTATCTGCGGGGCCTGAGGGCCACATACCTGTATCCGCCCTATCTGGAGGAGTATGGCATATATGACGCCCTGGAGCCGGAGGAAGTCCGCCGGGCTCTGGAGCGGGAGCCGGATATCGGGGCCGTGCTGGTGGTATCGCCCACCTATGAGGGGCGGATATCGGACATCCGGGCAATCGCGGACATCGTCCACGAAAGGGGGATTCCGCTGATCGTGGATGAGGCCCATGGCGCGCACCTGGGCCTGGCCGACGGTTTTCCGAAAAATAGCTGCCAGCAGGGGGCCGACCTGGTGATCCACAGTGTGCACAAGACCCTCCCGGCCCTGACCCAGACGGCGCTGCTCCATGTGAACGGACAGCGGATAGACAGGGGGCTCCTCAGACGGTTCCTGCGGATATACCAGTCCAGCAGCCCGTCCTATCTGCTGATGGCGGGCATCGACAATGCGCTGCGCTATGTGGGCCTTCAGGGGCAGGAGGCCTTCGGAGCCTTCCGGCAGCGGTTCGAGGCCATGCTGGACAGGCTTAGGGGCTGCAGGCATCTCAGATTCCTGACGGACGCCGGGGACAGACAGGACACGGGCAAGCTGCTGATAGCCACGAAGCAGTCGGGGCTTACCGGGAAGCAGCTATATGACATCCTGCTGGGGAGATATCATCTGCAGCCGGAGATGGCCTACACCGGCTTCGTGCTGGCCATGTTCACGGTGAACGACGGGGAGGAGGCGTACCGGCGCATGACGGAGGCCCTGCTCGCCATTGACGGCGCATTGGAGGAGGGCATGGCCCATACGCCGGAGAAAAGGGCGGAGGGATGCGCGGCGGAAGCCCCGGGAAGCGGCGAATACCGCCCTGGGGCAGGAGCGCTGTGTGGGGAAGGCGCAGGGGAATCTGCCGGACATGGCAGAAACCGGGGAACCGGGCGGAGCGGCGCGATTCCCCTGGCAAAGGCCTGGGATATGCCCACGGAGCAGATAGCCCTGGCGGAGAGCGAGGGCAGATATATCGGGGAGTTCATCAACCTGTATCCCCCCGGCGTGCCTCTGCTGGTGCCGGGAGAGCGGATGACGGGGGAGCTGATCGGAATGATTTCGGAGGTCGAGGAACAGGGCCTTGAGGTGCAGGGCGTGGGAAGGCGGAAGGGAGCCGGGGGCTTCCTTGCGGAGCTGTACGTCCCGGCCATTTTGGAGGAAATACAGGATAGTTGGAACATATATAAACGGCATTGAATTCTTGCCAGTCACATTGCGCAGTAAGCCATGCCGTTTATCCGGTTTTGGGGCAAGATTTAATCGCTGTATATATAGACTGCAAATTTAACCAGTGCGCAGTATAAATTGAGGATTCTGGAAAGACGGAGGTTTTGGATATGAGAAGGACGAAGATTATTTGCACCATTGGACCGGCCAGCGAGAGCGTGGAGCGGCTGCGTGAGCTGATGCTGGCGGGAATGAATGTGGCCAGGTTCAATTTTTCCCACGGGACCCATGAGGAACAGCGGGAGAAGTTCAGAAGGGTGGTCCAGGCCAGGGAGGAGCTGGGGCTTCCGGTGGCCACCATGTTGGACACCAAGGGGCCGGAGATCCGCCTCAGGGATTTTGAGGGAGGCAGGGCCGAGCTGGTGAGCGGGCAGCAGTTCGTGCTGACCACTCAGGAGATCCTGGGCACGGCACAGCGGGCCACGATTTCCTATAAAAACCTGAAGGACGACATCCAGGTGGGGACGACGATTCTGATCGACGACGGCCTGATCGAGATGACGGTGGAGGAGATAGCCGGGGAGGATATCGTCTGCCGGGTGGTGAACGGCGGCTTCGTCTCCAACCACAAGGGCGTCAATGTGCCGGGAGCGGTGCTGTCCATGCCCTATATCAGCGAAGTGGACAGGGAGGATATCCTGTTCGGCATCGAGACGGGCTATGACATCCTGGCGGCATCCTTTGTCAGATGTAAGGAAGACATACTCGAAGTCAGGAGGATTCTGGAGGAGCATGGCTGCGGCATGAAGGTCATCGCCAAAATCGAGAACATGCAGGGCATCCAGAACCTGGAGGAGATTTTAAGCGTCTCCGACGGCATCATGGTGGCCAGGGGCGACATGGGCGTGGAGATTCCCTTCGAGGAGGTGCCTGTCCTCCAGAAGAAGATGATCAAGCTGGCCAACGAGCAGGGGAAGCATGTCATCACGGCCACCCAGATGCTGGAGTCCATGATCAAGAACCCCAGGCCTACCAGGGCGGAGACCACGGACATCGCAAACGCCATCTATGACGGTACTACGGCGATTATGCTCTCCGGCGAGAGCGCGGCGGGGAAATATCCGGTGGAAGCGGTAAAGACCATGGCGAAAATCGCGGAATCTGCCGAAAAAGATATTGATTACGGCGCCCGGATGCAGTGCGACAAGTGCCGGGAGAGGGACATCACCACGGCGCTGGCCTACGCCACCTGCACGGCAGCCAGGGATCTGGACGCGGCGGCGATTATCACGGTGACCATGTCCGGCTTTACCGCGGCGGCCATCTCCAGGTTCAAGCCCCAGAGCCATATCATCGGCTGCGCGGTGCAGGAGAGGGTCTGCAGGCAGTTGAACCTCTTATGGGGCGTGACTCCCCTGATGATCCGGGAGGAGAAGAATGCGGAGACGCTGTTCGCCAACGCGGTGGAGGAGGCCAGGAAGGCCGGCCATGTGAAGAAGGGCGACATAGTCGTAATCACTGCGGGCGTGCCGCTGGGGATGGCGGGCACCACGAACATGATCCATGTAGTCGAGGTCGGATAAGGCATGGGAAAAATAATATGCCTGATGGGAAAGAGCTGCGCCGGAAAGGACACCATCTATAAACGGCTGCTGGCGGACAGGGAGCTGAGGCTGAAGAAAATCGTGCCTTACACCACCAGGCCCATCCGGGAGGGGGAACAGGAGGGCGTGGAATACTTCTATACGGATGAGGACGGCTTCCAGCGTCTCAAGAGCCAGGGAAAGGTCATCGAGGACAGGGCCTACCACACCTATCATGGCCTGTGGCGCTACTTCACCGTGGATGACGACCAGCTGCGGGAGGCGGACGACTATCTGATGATAGGGACGCTGGAGGCCTATCGGAAGCTTCAGGAATATTTCGGTATGGACAGACTGCTGCCGGTAATGGTAGAATTAGAAGATGGGCTGCGGCTCCAGAGGGCGCTGGACAGAGAACTTTCCCAGGAATGTCCGAAGTATGGGGAGATGTGCCGCCGTTTCCTGGCGGACAGCGAGGATTTTTCCGAGGAGAAGATAGCACAGGCCAATATCGCCAGACGCTTTGTGAACGATGATCTGGAGCAGTGCCTTGATGAAATCAAAGACTATATCCGGGTGGGGATTTCCGTAAAATGACAGTGCGGCGCACTGAGGAAAGGAGGGCAGGTATATGGACATAAAGGTGACCCAGGTGGGCCAGAGCGCACCGATAGAGCAGGTGCAGAACCCGCCGCCTGCGGACGGCAGCTTTAAATTCATGCTTGCCAGCCATGTGGAGGGGGCCGAACTCCAGGCAAGGCTGCAGACCCTCATGGAGGAAATCACCATGCAGGGGGACAGGTTGGCCAAACGCCGGGACGTGAAGGACATGAAGCACTATCGGAGGCTGGTGAAGGAGTTCATGAACGAGGTGGTGACCCATTCCCATGCTTTTTCCAGAGAGAACTTTCTGGACAGGAGGGGGCGGCACAGGGTCTATGGAATCATCCGGCTGGTGGACGAGAACCTGGACAGCCTGGCCCAGGAGCTGATGAAGGACGAGCAGGACCACTTAGCGATCCTGGGTACGATTGGGGAGATACGGGGATTGCTGTTGGATATATTTACATGAGGGGAAGCCGCCGGGTGGGAACCGGCAGCGGCGCTACGGACGAAAGGGGTATGGAATATGGCGGGATTTCGCGATGTCATCGGGCAGGAACAGATTAAGGAGCATTTGCAGGGGGCGCTTTCCACGGGGAAGATTTCCCACGCTTACATCATCAACGGGGAAAAATCCTCCGGAAAGGAGTTCATCGCCAGGGTGTTCGCCATGGCGCTACAGTGTGAGAGCGGCGGGGAGGAGCCCTGCCAGGAATGCCATTCCTGCAGGCAGGCCCTGTCGGGGAACCAGCCGGACATCATACGCGTGTCCCATGAAAAGCCGAATACCATCAGCGTGGACGATATCCGCGCCCAGGTGAACGGGGACATCGCGGTGAAGCCCTACAGCAGCCCGTATAAGGTCTATATCATAAACGAGGCGGAGAAGATGACGGTCCAGGCCCAGAACGCCCTCCTGAAGACCCTAGAGGAGCCGCCGGTGTATGCGGTGATCATCCTGCTCACCGTCAATGTGAACAGCCTTCTGCCCACGATCCTCAGCCGCTGCGTGACGCTGAACATGAAGCCGGTGGCGGACAACCTGATAAAGGACTATCTGTGCAGGATGCTGGCGGTGCCGGATTACAAGGCGGAGGTCTGCGCGGCGTTCGCCAGGGGGAATGTGGGCAAGGCCAAGATGCTGGCCACCAGCGAGGAGTTCGAGAACGTGAAGGCGGAGGCCCTGGCGCTGCTGAAATACATACAGGACATGGACCTGAACGAGATCGTGGCGGCGGTGAAGAAGATCACGGAGTACAAGCTGGAAATCAAGGATTATCTGGATATCTGCGCCATCTGGTATCGGGACGCGCTGCTGTTCAAGGCCACCAGCGACATGAACCACCTGATCTTCCGGGAGGAGATCCAGGCGCTGCGCAGGACTGCCCAGCGAAGCAGCTATGAGGGCATCGAGAACATCATCAAGGCGCTGGACACCGCCAAAAGACGTCTGGATGCCAATGTGAACTTCGAGCTGGTCATGGAGCTTCTGATGCTGGCCATCCAGGAGAACAGCTGAGGGGCGGAATGGTGAAATTCCATTATTAACTATGGCCTTTTGGGGCAGGATGTGATAGAATAGCACTGCATCCAATGAGAGGACATGTTTTATACAGATATATGGCTTATGCCAGAGTGAGGTAGATAGATGGTTAGAGTGATAGGCGTCAGATTCCGGACGGCGGGCAAGATCTATTTCTTCGATCCGTTGGAGTTTGAGATAAAAAAAGGCGACCATGTAATCGTGGAGACGGCCAGGGGCATTGAGTTCGGCACGGTGATGGCGGGAGCCATGGAGGTCTCCGAGGAGAAGGTGGTACAGCCCCTGAAGCCTGTGATTCGCATCGCGAACCAGCGTGACGTGGAGCAGGAGGAAGCCAACCGGGGCAAGGAGAAGGAGGCATTCAGGATATGTCTGGAGAAGATTCGCGACCATGGGCTGGAGATGAAGCTGATCGACGCGGAATATACCTTTGACAACAATAAGGTGCTGTTCTACTTTACGGCTGACGGCAGAATCGACTTCCGGGAGCTGGTGAAGGATCTGGCCAGCGTCTTCAAGACCAGGATAGAGCTGCGCCAGATTGGCGTCCGGGACGAGACGAAGATTGTGGGGGGCATCGGCATCTGCGGCCGTCCGCTGTGCTGCCACAGCTATCTGGCGGATTTCGTCCCTGTGTCCATCAAGATGGCAAAGGAGCAGAACCTGTCCCTGAACCCGGCAAAGATATCCGGCGTGTGCGGCAGGCTCATGTGCTGCCTGAAAAACGAGGAGGAGACCTACGAGGAGCTGAACAGGCGGCTTCCCGGCATCGGGGATTCGGTCACCACGGAGGAGGGCCAGAAGGGCACGGTGCAGAGCGTCAATGTGCTGCGCCAGCTTGTGAAGGTGGTCATAGACGCGGGGGACGAGAAGGAGATCAAGGAATATCCCGTGGAAAAGCTGTACTTCAGGCGTAGGCACAGCAAGAAGGAGAAAATGGAGCTGTCCAAGGAAGAGCTTCAGGAGCTGGAGCGCCTGGAGGAGGAAGAGTGGCAGAGGCAGGAGCAGGAGCTGATGAGCAGGGCGGAGGAGGCCCAGCGACAGAACGCCAGGAACAGGCAGGGGAGCCGTAGGCCGCCCGCCCAGCAGGGCGGCGAGGGTCAGAGGCCTCCCGTACAGCGCACGGAGGTCGATCGTAGGCCCGGCCAGCGCGCCGAGGGCAGACAGCAGGGACAGCGCGGAGGCGGGCAGCAGAGGCAGGGCGGCAGACGCTTCGAGACGGAGCAGAGGCAGCAGACCCAGCGCCCCGGGACGAAGCAGCCCACGGAGGAGCGCTCCGGCAACAGGCGCCGCCACGACACGCCCAGGCATCAGAACAGGAACCGCCAGAACAGCCAGAACCAGGGAAACCGTGAGAACAGCCAAAATGGAAAGAACCGCTATGACAACAGGAACAGACGGGAAGGGAGAGCCCCGGAGGGACAGCGGGGGGTAGGAGATGGCCAGGCTTAAAGAGGGAGAGCGCATCGATGACCTGGAGCGGAACGGCTACCGCATCATACAGCATCCGGAGAAATTCTGCTTCGGGATGGACGCGGTGCTCCTCACAGGCTTTGCCCGGGCGAGGCGGTCGGACAGGCTGCTGGATTTGGGCACCGGGACGGGCATCATCCCTCTCCTGATGGAAGCCAAGTACGGCTGCGCCCATCTGACGGGGCTGGAAATCCAAGCGGAAAGCGCCGACATGGCGGAAAGAAGCGTAGAACTAAACGGTCTTTCGGACAGGATAGAGATTGTCACAGGAGATATCAAAGAAGCAGACCATTTGTTCCCGTCTGCTTCTTTTGACTGTATCACATGTAACCCGCCCTATATGATTGGGCAGCACGGAATCGCCAATCCGGATGCTCCGAAGGCCATTGCACGCCACGAGATTCTCTGCACTTTTTCGGATGTGGCGGCCCAGGCGGAGAAGCTTCTGAAGCCCGGAGGGCATTTCTTCCTGGTGCACAGGCCCTTCCGCCTGGCGGAGATTATCACGGAGCTGGTCCGCCGTAGGCTTGAGCCCAAGCGGATGCAGCTGGTATACCCCTATGTGGACCGGGAGCCCAATATGGTGCTGCTGGAGGCCGTGCGGGGCGGGCGGCCAAGGATGACCGTGGAGAAGCCCCTGATCGTGTTCCGGGAGCCGGGGGTGTACATGCCGGAAATCAGGGAGATCTACGGATATTGAGGCAGGATCGGAGTGGGAAACGGGCCGGCGGGCCTGTCCGGCTTCCGGGAATATCGGGAAGCCCGGGACGCAGCCGGGAGGAAGCAAAGCGCGGCCCGGCAGTAAGCCCGGAAGAGCTATGGCGGATGCGCGGAGCAGGGCCGGAAGGGAGGGGAAATGGCGGGAACATTATATCTATGTGCGACACCGATTGGGAATCTGCAGGACATGACGTCCAGAGTCGTGGAGACCTTGCGGGCGGTGGACGTGATTGCGGCAGAAGACACGCGCAACAGCGTCAAGCTGCTGAACCATTTCGACATCCATACGCCCATGACCAGCTACCACGAGTACAATAAGGTGGAGAAGGCAAGGCAGTTGGTGGGAAGGCTCCTGGCCGGGGAGGACGTGGCTCTGATCACGGATGCGGGGACACCTGCCATCTCGGATCCCGGGGAGGTGCTGGTGGCCATGTGCCAGGAGGGCAATGTGCCGGTGACCAGCCTGCCGGGGCCGTCCGCATGCATCGTGGCGCTGACCCTGTCCGGGCTGCCCACCAGGAGATTCTGCTTCGAGGGCTTCCTGCCCAGGGAGAAGAAGGAACGGCGGGCCGTCCTGGGGGAGTTGGCGGGAGAGCCCCGCACCATGGTCCTCTATGAGGCGCCCCACCACTTGAAGGGGACGCTGGCGGAGCTGCTGGAGGCCCTGGGGGACAGGCGGGCCACCCTCTGCAGGGAGCTGACCAAGAGATTCGAGACCGTGATGCCCACCACGCTTTCCCAGGCGCTGGCCTTCTACGAGAAGGAAGAGCCCAGGGGAGAGTATGTGCTGGTGGTGGCGGGGAGGAATCGGGAGGAGCTGCGGCAGGAGGAGATCGCCGCCTGGGAGTCCATGTCCATTGCGGAGCATATGGAATATTATGAGCGGCAGGGCATGGACGGCAAGGCGGCCATGAAGCAGGTGGCAAAGGACCGGGGCGTGGGGAAGCGTGAGATCTACGCGAAGCTCCACGGCCCGGAGCGGGAGACGTAAGAGGACAGGCCCGGCGGCGGGATTTTGGGCTATGCAGCCTAGGCGGCGGGCTCCTGGCCGCAGTGCCGCGCAGGCCTGGCGAGGAGGGAGAGAATGGCTGCTGAAAATTGTGACACATGTGTCAACTATGTGTACGATGAGGACGATGAATGCTATTACTGCCTGATGGACCTGGACGAGGACGAGATGTACCGGTTCCTGACAGGGGACCAGAGGGAATGTCCCTACTACAGGCTGGACGACGAATATGGCGTAGTCAGGCATCAGCTGTGACGGCCGCGGCAGCGGAATGCCGCGTGGGGCAATGCAGAGGATATCATTAGAAAAAGACCAGGATCTGACAATTTTGTCGGTTTCTGGTCTTTTGCATTTGCGGCCTTTGGCAGGTATATATTTTTGCGGAGGGACAATAATAAGCTTGTGCTCAATCGGCGAAAGCATCCGTTGCAGGCTTTCTGCCGGGAGTGCAGCCCTGTTGATGGAAGAATGGTCAGATATAAGGTTCAGGGCGGCATGGGTCTGCCGGAAAAGCCTGTGCCGCCGGGAAGAGAGGTATGGAAAATGAGCAATATTTCAGAACTTGATTTGCAGAATCTGCGTCATCTCATCGGCGGATTCGACACCACCCACTGCAAGATGCAGGCATACGCGAAAGAGGCGGAGGATCCCCAGGTCAGGCAGTTCTTTGAGAAAGGCGCCAGGTCCGCCATGGACAACAAAGAGCAGCTGATGAAGTTCTTGAACTAACCCGAAGTTGAACGAATTCCAGAATGAGAGGTAGAGACATGCAGGAAAAGACAATGGTAGCAGATACACTGGCAGGCATCAACGGTGAGCTGACCCGCTACGCGGGCATGATCGCCCAGTCCGAGAACAAGGAGCTGAAGCAGACCCTGAAGCAGATCCGGAACGCCTGCGAGCAGTCCCAGGAGGAGCTTTACCAGATTGCCAGGGAGAAGTCCTATTACGTGCCCGCCAGCAAGGCCACGGAGGAAGAGGTGGCTCATGTGAAGAGCCTGTTCACCCAGGGGACGCTGTAGGCGGCAGATAGCCCCGCGGGAAGCGGACCGGAGGAGGACAGAAAAAGCGCTCTCGGGCAGACTGGCCTGGGGCGCTTTTTCGGGCTTTTTATTTGTTCTCATCGTCCTTAGACTTCTCTTTTTTGTCCTTTGCCCTTTTGGCCAGGATAGTGACAAACGTGGCCGCAGCGCATACCAGGAAAAGTATGTTCACGGCGGAATCTAAGAATTCATACATGTCTAAAATCTCCTTTCGTTATGTATGGACAATATTATACCAGACTCGGCCGGATATGAAAATAGATATGCTTATAATCATATCGAAATGTTTACATAGTTTACTTATGGTAGGCTAGGTGGTATACTGTAGGAAGAGGTTCTAGCAGCTATCGGACGGTTCCCGACACAAGCTTTAACACGAGTAGAGGTTTGAAATATACCTACCAGGGAGATGGGCTGAAATTGTATGCGTATTGTACATATTATCTGGTGATGTATTATGGCTGCATGTGTGTATTTTTTTAAACAAATGAATGCCAGTGGATCAGAAAAAGTGATGGTTATGATTCGAAGAGTCTGGATGAAGTTTATGATTGGGAGAGGGAGGAGGTCGAGGAAATAATTTGGAAAGAATTTCAAAAAGGCAAAGATGGTGATTTAGCCGTTTTTTGCCAAGAAATGTTTGCGAAAGGGTTATTATAATGATAAATGATATATATGAGAACTTGTGAGTTGAAAGTTTGTAGCACTATGAAGCCAGACAATCCCACGGTTCTTCTGGTGCTTCCGGCAGTCCCTGAATTATCTGCGTTATGCATAATTCGGGCTTTTGGCCTAAAAGGCGGAAAAAATGTTTCCGGAAATAATGCATGAGTGCTGCCTCAGAGACCCTTCCCCTGGATGGCGTCCTCTGGTAGCGGATCTGGCCGGAACTTACCTTCCCAATAAAGTGGATGGAAATGCTCTGCAGAATCCCCATCGCAATACAGGACAGGGCCATATGCATCTCAATGGCACGGACGGCCTCCAGCACTTTCTGGCGGGGCCTTTCACCCTCCACCTGCTCCATGGGCGTAGGCTCCCCTTTCTTCTGGTAGTAGTTCAGCTTCGGCATGTACTTTGACCAGAAGTGGTAGCAGAACGCCCCAATCTGCTGCTTCAGTTCACGGAACGTGCATTCAATCCGGAACCGGTAGCTGTAGAGCCGGATGATGGACAGCGGCTCCAGCGCCAGGCTGGTGCTTGCCAGGATGCCCTGGACGCCATCCATCTCCACCAGCACGAACCGCAGCTCCTGGTACGGCTTCTGGCCCCACAGCAGGTCGATGCAGTAATAGCGTATGGCCTCCTTTTTGCCATAGAGCTCTATCTCTGCTTCCTGGAACTGTCCTTTATGGGAGCCGAACAGCTCTTTGAGGCGGACAGCGGCCCCCTTCTTAGGCGGCCGTCCCCTCCCGGGTCTGCGGGGGCCGGGCTTCTGGTATGCGGTGCAGGACTTTTTCGCTTTTGTGACGATTTCCATATGCACGCTCCCGCTGCCATTGAGCTCCTTCAGCTTCTCAAGGGCCGGTACTGTAAGGAAATACCTGTCCAGCAGGAGCAGGGAGTCCCCAAAGGTATGGGCAGCGTGCCAGGCGTCCTCCACCATCTGGACTACATGGGAAGCAGCCGAAACAGATGCCCCTTTCCATTCCCTGGCAGCCTGGAGCCCGTCATGGAGCCGGATGCTTAAAGGGATGCAGGCCCATCTGCGGACACTGCCGGCCAGGATGCCAAGGCCGCCGAACATATGGCCGTGGATGAATTCCGGCTTCGCGGAATTCTCCGATTCCTGGAAAAGCTTCTTTACCCCCGGCATGCGCCGCCCTTCCTTGGACTGCTTGACGCCATCGCCCACAAGGACATGGAGGTTCCCTTCTTTATAAAGGGGCGCATACTGCTTTACGGCACAGAACCAGCGTTTCCGGATCTCCTCCAGCGACCAGGAGGATGCCCTGAAGAAATGCAG
>NZ_CAPDXS010000140.1:0-13900 GCF_948601915.1 uncultured Acetatifactor sp.
CCTTGCGAAGCTGAGAACGATAATCGAGAACTAAATTTTATGGCGTTCAGCCCCCTTGTTTTTTCCTTTGGGAAAATGAGGGGGCGATTCCTAAGCTCTCTCAATCTTGGATTTACTAAAATCCCGATTGGAGGAAAAAGCATGGCATACAACCACGGACGAGAGGATAGGAAATGGCGCATCTGGAAAGAAGCTGAGGAAAAGGTTTTGCGAGAGTGCGGCGTTAATGAAACGGTCATTGAACAAATTCGCACAGACGATAGGGCAGATTTTAATTCCAACAGGCGGTTTTACCGATGGGCGAGCGACTTCGGGGAATACCTTGAGGAAATGGAGAGTGGGGAGAAACAGGCAGAGATAAGGACGGTAACGGATTTACTGGATGAGATTGAAAGCGAAACTCTGTATCTTGCCTTAGTCACAGTGGACAGACGTACATTACAAATCGTCTTGCTGAAAATGCAGGGTTACTCCACAAAAGAAATTGCCCCGCTCGTGCATTTGACGGCAGGGGCTGTCTATGCGAGATTGGCTCATTTGCGTAAGAAGCTGAGGAAAATTTTATAATGATGTAGTCTGGTTTTCTATGAGATGTTGGGTGAGAGGTCACAGGCTTCTCACTCATTCTTTATATATGGTATCTCTCTATATGTTCTCTAATGGAATTATACAGAAGTCTTTTTCCCCGAAAATAACGTGCGGTATATAGCAGTCAATGACGGAGTTGACACCTTGAATAAATCGGCGATGGACATCACGCCGTTCCGCAACATCCTAAACGAAATGTATTCAGCCGATGTGTCGGTCAAGATAAAATCGGCATATCGGGCGAGGTTTCAGCAGGGGAAATTCATGGGAACATATGCGCCCTATGGGTATGTCAAAGACCCTGCCGACCACAATCATCTGCTGATAGATGATAAGGTGGCGCACGTTGTAAGGGAGATATTCGACCTTGCGCTTGCGGGAAACGGAATCGCCAAAATCCGCAAGCACATCAATAAACAGCACGTCTTACGCCCTGCCGCTTATGCGGCGGAGCAGGGGGCGGCGGGCTATGAACGGTACTTTGAGGGTAACGAGGAAAACCGTTATATCTGGAGCGAGAACAGCGTAAGGGGCATTTTAAGAAGCCCTATCTATGCGGGAAACCTTGCAGGCTATAAGCGGATTGCCGCCAACATGAAAAGCAAGAAACGCCCCTCTAAACTGCCAGAAGAATGGGAAGTGATACCCGACACACATGAGGGAATAGTCACGCAGGAGGAATTTGACACCGTACAGCAGCTTATGACGAGCCGCAGACGGGAACAGAACGCAGGGGGATTTAAGAATATCTTTGCAGGCGTTATCAAGTGTGCGGACTGCGGCTATGCTTTGCGGGCGATGAACGCTAACAGGAGGAAACGCCCCGATGTTATCGACTGCGTACAATACACCTGCAATAATTATGCCAGATACGGGAGAAGCGAGTGTACTCCCCACAATATAGAAGCGAGGGATTTATTCAATGCCGTGCTTGCCGACATCAACCGTTTTGCGGATATGGCGGTGAATGACGAGCGGGCGGTGAGGGCGATTGAAAAGCGGCTCACGGAAACAGACCAGAGCAAAGCAAAGGCAATGGAGAAAGAACAAAAGAAGCTGAACAAACGTCTTGCGGAGCTTGACAGGCTGTTTTCCTCTCTCTATGAAGATAAGGTCATGGAGCGTATCACCGAGCGGAATTTCGAGATGATGTCGGGGAAATACCAGAAAGAACAGCTTGAAATCGAAGCGAGATTAAAAGAGGTAACGGAAACTCTCAATGAAAGCTATGAGAAATCGCAGGGAATCCGTGACTTCCTCTCCCTTATCCGCAACTACCAAGGTTTGAAAGAACTGGACGCAACCGTGGTAAACGCACTGATAGACAAGATACTTGTTTCGGAGCGTGAGAAGATGGCAGACGGAACGGTTAGACAGGAAATCAAGATTTACTATAAATTCATCGGCTTTGTCGGTGAATTACATATCACACCCACAAAGCGGTGGACAGCGTTACCCGTTAAACACTGTACGGTGTGCGGTGTTGAATATGTCCCCGGTTCTGGCATATCGAAGTATTGTCCTGTTTGCGCCAAGAAGATACAGAGGGAGCGTGGGATTGAGGGAAAACGTAGGAGCAGGGAAAGAAAAAGACAGGTATGTATTGAACTGTCCGCAAAAAATGACCGACTGATTTCGGACAGCGGTAGGCGGCACAGCCCCTCATCGCTTTCCACCAACAGGCTGCGGCCCCGGGCGTCCAGCCGTTCCAGGGCGCGGTCCAGCACCGCGTCCAGCTTTTGGGCGCTGACTGGTTTGAGCAGATAGTGCAGCGCCTCCACCTCGTAGCCATCGGCCAGGTAGTCGCTGTAGCCTGACACGAAGACGATCTGTAGCTGACGGTCGCTCTGGCGCACCCGGCGGGCCAGCTCCATGCCGCTGATGCCCGGCAGTTCAATATCCAGCAAAAGAATGTCCACCCGCTTGTCGGCGTCATAGGCAAACAGCAGTTCTTCGGCGCTGTGGTACTGCGTGATATGCAGTTTGAACGCGCGCCGTTTCGCCCAGTCCGCCGTCAAGCGCTGCAAAAAGCCTGCCTGCTGCGGCTCATCGTCGCAAATCCATACCGTGCAGTCTTCCATGGTGTCTCACCTGCTTTATTTTCCCCGTTTTCTAAAAAGTTTTCGCTTTCCCGGCATTGTTCTCTCCGATTAGTCCCACAATAATACATTGCAATTCGGATGTCAATAGGGTAAATTCATGTTGCCATAAAATTATAGCGGGCAAATTATCGTGGCGGAAGGGGGTCGGAAGTAGTATAATGGTAAACAAAAAGGACAGACGGGAAGTGTGTTGCTTGTATGGGAATGAAAATTGTATGGAAATGAAGAGATTGCGGGTGGGCGGCCTGCTGCTGTCCTCCCATGTGCTGATGGCGCCTTTGGCCGGATACACCTGTTACCCTTTCCGGATGCTGGTCTATGAACTGGGGGCGGGACTGTGCTTTACCGAGATGGCCAGCGCCAACGCATTGAAATATTCGGACAGAGCCACCCGGCGCCTTCTCTACACCACCCGGGAGGAGCCTGTGCGGGCTGTGCAGCTGCTGGGCGGAGACCCGGCCGTGATGACCCGGATGGCATGCTCGGAGGGATTGAAGGATTTCGACATCATTGACATCAACATGGGATGCCCCGTGCCCAATGTGTTCAAAAGCGGCGAGGGCAGCGCCCTGATGGCAGACCCCGGGAGAGCGGCGGCCATCATAAGGGGGTGCAGGAAGAGCGGGAAGATTGTGACGGTGAAATGCCGCACGGGCATCCGGAGGGAGGACATGTTCGCGGCGGAGTTCGCCCGGGTGTGCGAGGACGCGGGGGCGGATATGATTACGATTCATGGGCGCAGCCGCAGCATGATGTATGAGGGGGAGTGCTGCTATGAGGAGATTGCCCAGGCGAAGGCGGCGGTTTCCATTCCGGTGATCGCCAACGGCGGGATTTTTTCGGCGGAGGATGCCGGGAAGATGCTGGAGCGGACGGGGGCAGACGGGGTGATGATCGCACGCTATGCCCTGGAAAATCCTTTCATTTTCAGCGAGCTCACCCACAGGCGCGTGGAGAAGACGGTGTTGCAGATCCTGTTGGAGCAGATGGAGCTGGCGGCCGCCTGTTATGACGAGACTTTCACCCTCCGGTATATCCAGAAGCTTGCTTCCTACGGGATGAAGAAGCGGAGGGGGACGAAGCGGTATAAGGAGCAGATGTACCGCTGCGGAAGCCTGGACGAGCTCAGGGATATGGTGGTGCGGATATTTTCTGAGGAGGATTCGTAGGGGGTGGGAGGGGTTCTGCCCGTCTCCGTCAAGCGTCTTTTTGTCTTCGGCTCCATGGAATAAAGATGGGCTCTCGGAATCATGGGCTCTCGGAATCATAGGCTCTCGGAATCTTTGGAGACGGAAGCTGGCATTGGAGCCGGACAGTACCTGGAACGGTGGGGGAAGCGGTTCAGAGGAGCTTCGGAAAGCCGCATGATATGCGGCCTGGAGATTCCGGGAGGATATTAAGGAATAAAGGAGTAATGATCTTGAGCGTTACATATATGGAAAATGATTTTCAGATAGAGAACGGTATCCTGAAATCTTACACAGGCAGGCAGGAGCAGGTGACTGTTCCGGAGGAAGTCCGCGTTATTGGGGAAAACGCTTTCAAGGGCTGTGTCTCTCTGCGGAAGGTGGTGCTGCCCTCAGGCCTTGAGCACATTCTGGCCGGCGCTTTCAAGGGGTGCCGCAGGCTGAAGGAGATTGCCGTCCCGCCGGGGGTCACTTATGTGGGGGAATACGCGTTCCACCGCTGCCACAGCCTGGAGTCCGTGTCCCTTCCTCCCTCCGTAAAGGAGCTGGGGGACTGCACCTTTCTCTACTGCGACAGCCTGACCCGGGTGAAGATTCCCGGCGTCCTGCATCTGGGAAAACAGGTATTTGTAAACGATGTGATGTTAAGGGAGCTGGAGATTTCCCCCGGGCTGCGGGAAAGCTGTCTCTGCGATGTGTTCACGGGCTGCGGCAGGATTTCGGAGGTGGCCTTTTCGGACGGGCGGCGGTTCGTATTTCCCAACGCCGTGGAGGTGGTGGCCGGGGAGATGGCGGTTCCCGGCCTGGTGCGCGCCATTGCGGTGGACGTGCTGCGGATGATGGAGCTGGAGGGGCGGTGCCTGGCAAAATTCCTGACGAACCTGAAGCATGTGGAGATTCCGGAAGGGATTGAAAAGATTGGGAAGAGCGCCTTTTTTGACAAAAGGGGCATCATTTCCGTGCAGTTTCCCGCCACCCTGCAGGAGATTGAGAGCCGGGCTTTCCGCAATTGTATCAGTCTGGAGACCGTTGCCTTCCGGCGGGAGGGGATTGTGGTTCACGAGGACGGGTTCCAGAATTGCAGCGCCCTGCGGGAAGTGCGGATGCCGGAGGGTGCGGCCTTTGGGATAGAGGGGATTGCGGGGCTTTCCGGGGAGGATATTCCGGCGCTGGTGAGGACTGTCCGAAAGCAGGTTCTGGGGAATTTCCTTCTCAGCGGTTCCGTTCTGTTGAAATATCTGGGGAAGGAGTCCAGGGTGGTGGTGCCCCAGGGGGTGGTGCGCATAGCGGAGGAGGCTTTTGCCGGAAATGAGGGGGTGGACAGGGTGATTCTCCCGGATTCCGTGGAATCCATTGGGGCGGGCGCTTTCAGGGACTGCCTTGTGCTGCAGGCAGTCAATTTTCCGGCAGGTCTGAGGGATCTGGGCACCGGGGCTTTTGAAAATTGTGTGAAGCTGCTTCGGGCTCCGCTGCCGGAGGGGCTTGAGCAGGTGGGGGCGAAGGCTTTTAAACGCTGCCGCAGGCTGAAAGAGCTCCACTTGGGGAAGGATCTCCGCGCCATCGGGGAGGAGGCTTTTTACGGCTGCTTGGCTTTGGGGGAGGTGCATTTTCCGGACAGCCTGGTGTCTCTGGGGGATTTGGCCTTTTATCGGTGTAAGGCTTTGGGGGAGGTGCGGCTTCTGCCGGGGATGGAGGAGGTGGGGGATCTGGCCTTTGCCCAGAGCGGGGTGAAGAGGGTTCGGATGGAAGGAAGCGGCAGGGGGTATGGAAGGGATATTTTTTTCCAGTGCCTTCATCTGCGCCGGGTGGTGCTGGAGGAAGGCGTCCGCCATATTCCGGACAGGCTGGCTTATGGCTGCAGCGCTTTGGAGCAGGTGGAGCTGCTGGGTACGCTGGAATCCGTGGGGAGGCATGTCTGGGAGGGGACGCCTTTTCTGCGGGATTGGGTGGGGAAGCAGGCAGGAGATTGGACAGAGTCGGGGAATCCCACAGAGCCGGGAGATTGGACAGAGTCGGGAAAGCGAACAGAGCCGGGAAATCCCACACAAAATAAGGCGGAAGGGAAGAATGAAATCTTCTGGGACGGACGTCATGTAAGGGGGAGCGTCTCCCTGCCGGAGGAGACCCGGATCGTGGCGGGAGGAGCCTTTTACGGCAATCCGTTTCTGACGGCAATCCGATTTTCGAATCATGTCACATGGATTGGAGAGGCTGCTTTGAAGGGCTGCACCAATCTGCGCCGCGTAACCTGGCCGAAAACCGTGACAACAGCGGAACCGGAAGTTTTTTCCGGCTGCACGCAGTTGGAAACCATAACTCTGTGCCCTGATGGGGGAAGGGCAGAGCCCCAGGATATGGATGTTCCCTGGAAAGCCGTTAGAGACCGGGCTTTTTACAACTGTAGAAAACTGTCCCGTCTTCTGTGGAAGGATATCAGGACGGTTGGAAAGGAGGCCTTCTCCGGCTGTGCTTCCCTGAAGCCGGAAGGAGCGGATTTCCTGGAATGGGTGGGGGAGCTGGCGTTTGCGGGGATGGAAGGGATGGAGACCGCATATGCCGCAGACAGGCAGGATGGCGGGGCAGAGGAAGACGGTATGGCTGACCGTGGCGGTAGAGAGGGGACAGCCGGCATAGAAGGTCTGGGCGCCGGGGAAACCGCGGAGAGGACGGAAGTTCAGGATGCCAGGGAGGCTCAGGAAACCGCAGATGGCGCAGAGTGCCAGGACAAGGAAAGCCGGGAGGGGGAAAACCAGGACAGAGAAAGCCAGAACAGAAAACCCCAGCGCGGAACCTCCGGCCTGTGCATTGTGGGAACCATAGTAGTGTCCGGCGCCGGCTGTCAGGGGGAGGTGCAGGTGCCGGAAGGCATCACTGCCATTGCGCCCTACGCCTTTTCCGTCAACCGCCACATCACAGGGCTCGTCCTGCCGGAAACCCTCCGCAGCATCGGTGAGGGCGCTTTCTGGGGCTGCAGCGGGCTGGCGCATGTCCGCTTTCCCGCCGCGCCCTGCGCCGTGGGCTCTCGTGCCTTTGAAAAATGCACAGGAATCCGTAGCGTGCGTCTCCGCGCCCACAGCCTGGGCGCAAGCGCCTTTGCCCGGTGCCTGTCCCTGGAGCGGGCAGAGATCACAGGACTTTCCCTCCTGGAAAAAAGGCTGTTTGAAGGCTGTGAGAACCTGAAGGAATGCGTCTGCGGACAGGTTTCCGCGGTGGGAGATTCCTGCTTCAGCGGCTGCAGCACATTGGAAAACTTCGACTTTCAAACAATCACGGAAATCGGAAGCTACGCATTCCAGGACTGCGACAATCTGCGGGAAATCGGCCTGCATGACCATACCTTGGTGCGCCCTTACGGATTCCAGGACTGCGGCCGTCTGGCGCGCCTTGTCCTTGCGGGAAAAGAGGGCAGCCTGGAGCTTGGCGAGTATGCGTTTTCCGGCTGTACCGCTCTGCGCCAGGTGGTGCGCCGGGGACGGCTGTGGGAGCTGGGGGAATACAGGGACATCCTGTCCGAGAGCCTGCCGGAGCCTGTCCGCCTGATTTTCCACAGCGCGCTAAGCTGCTTCCAGGTGGAAAAAGAGGAAATCCTCCTGGGATACAGCGGGCTGGGGCGCATCCTGAACATCCCCCGGGGGATTCGGCGGATTCAGGCGGAAGTCTTCCTGGATCGCCTGATGTTAGAAGAAATCAACATTCCGGAGACCGTGGAATACATCGGGGCAAGGGCGTTCCACAAGACCGCCTGGATGGAAAAACGGCGGACGGAATCACCTATGGTGACAGTCAACCATATGCTCCTGGACGGCTCCTGCTGCAGGGGGGAAGTGGTGGTTCCGGAGGACATCCGCCTGGTCTGCGGATGGGCCTTTGCCGGGGGTCTGGGGATAGAAAAAATCCGCTTTCTGTCAGACCGGGTGAGGGTGGAAAGCTATGCCTTCCGGAATTGTATTTTCCTGAAAGAACTGGTGCTGGCGGACGGTACTTCGGTGGTATTCCAGGGGATTTCCGACAGGAAAAAGGAGCTGCCCCCGGTAGCGGAACAGGCCGTGTGGGACAGGCTGAACTGCTTTAAAACGGATGAAAATGACGTGCTGACAGAGTGCACCGGCAACATTTCCCGGCTTCTGGTGGCGGAGGGAATCACTGCCATCGGAGACGGCGTTTTCCAGGACGGGAACCTTCTGACGGAGGTCATTCTGCCCCGGACGGTGACCTCTATTGGCAGAAATTCCTTTGCGGGATGTAAGTGGCTGCAGCGGGTATACGGAGCCGAACATGTGCGGATCATCGGAACCAGGGCGTTCTCCGGATGCGGCAGCCTGGAGGCGGTGGAGCTGGCGGAAAGCCTTAGGGAGATTGGTCGGGGGGCTTTTGAGAACTGTACTTCTTTGCGGAAAATCGTGGTGCCGGAAGGGGTGGAAGAGCTGCCGGAGAGGGTCTTTTTCCGGTGCCGCAGCCTGCGGAAGGTTCGCCTGCCGTCCACGCTGAAGCGGATCGGGAGAGAAGCCTTTGCCTTTTGCGGGAGCCTGGAAGCCCTGACCATCCCGGAGGGCGTGGCGGTGGGGGAGCGCGCCTTTGTGGGAACCCTGAACGCCAAGCAGGAGACAGCGACTAAATATTAGGAGAAAACTATGCGATATCGTAAACTGGGAAGCACCGGGCTCATGGTCTCCGAGGTGAGCTTTGGCACGATTCCTGTCCTGAAAGGCAGCGTGCCGGTTCTTCCGGCCTATTATAATCTCAGCGAAGAGCAGGCGCTGGCCGTGATGGAGCATGCCTTTCGCCTGGGCTGCAACCTGTATGATACGGCCATCGTCCCGGAATACGGGGACGCGGAGCGAAAGACAGGGAAATTCGCTTCCGGCGGCAGGCGGGACAGGATTATCCTCTCGGACAAAGCCCGGTTTTTTGACGGAAACGAGATGTACATGGCAGTCCTGGAATCCTGTGAGAACCTGGGAACCCGGCCGGACATCTACTTTGTCCATCAGGCGGACTGGGAGCATGAGGAGGAGATTTTCCGGAAAGGAGGGGCTCTGGACGCCCTCAGCCAGCTGAAGGAGGAGGGGCGGATCCGCTTTGCCGGATTGGCGTCCCACTATTATGACATCCTTCTCCGAGGGGCAAGGGATGCCAGGGTGGATGTGCTCCAGGGCAGCGGCAATCTGCTGGAGCGGGGGATGCTGGACAGGATCAGGGAGGAACCGGCTTTTCGGCGGAAAGGCCTGCTGGTGAACAAGGTTTACGCAGCCGGAATCCTTCCCGGCTTCTTTCCCACGGAAGTCCTGCTGGACAGCGTGCTGTCCTATCCGGTGTCCAGCGCCCTGATTGGGATCGGCACCGTGGAACAGGCGGACGCTGCCTTCGGCCGGGACAGCGGCAGTAGGCGGCAGATACCGGACTTCCGGCAGGTGCTGTCTGTCCTGGAAAAAGAGTTCTCCCCCATTCCCTGTGACCGCTGCCAGAGGTGCCGTTGTCCCCGGGGCACGGAGATTCATACGATTTTCCGTCAGTACAATTACTTTTTCCTGGGAAAGGATCACTGGGCGCTGCGGAAACTGGATCTGGGAATCCGGGAGAGCGCCGGACAGTGCCGGAAATGCACGGATATGCCCTGCCTGTCCATGTGCCCGGCCGGAATCCGGATTCCCCATGAGATGCAGAGGGTGTTCGAGCTTGTGGAACGGTTCCGGGAACCGCCTGTTTCCCGTTTGGGCTGAGGAGATTGGGGAATGAAGGCCATTATTACCGACTGAAATCCTGGATATCCATACACGGCAGGAATACCCAAAGGAACTGATACAGCCGGAAATCAAGCCGGAAAACCGCACAGGCACAATAGAGCAGTTGGCGCAGAATGTGGAAGCTGTCGAAAAGCAGGTGTAGCTCATGGGTGTAGGGATGAGTCAAAATCATAGGTTTAATATAAATTCTTATTCCAACTTTATTCCCAATGTGATATGATTAAAACATTGGGAATAAAGTTGGAAATAAATCCGTATCAAGGAGATTGTCAATGGATATAAAACAGATTGTATTAGATTTATGTGCTATGAATGATGAACAGGAATGGTTTGAGTTTAAAGAAAACTGGTTTCAACCGGAGGCGTTAGGAGAGTATGTTTCCGCATTATCAAATGCTGCGGCGTTCCACTACAAAAAATACGCTTATTTTATATGGGGAGTTGAGGATGAGAATCATAAAATAGCTGGGACGACGTTCAACCAATATTGTGACTACAATAAAGAACCTTATCAGAATTATCTTGCACGAAATCTTTCTCCGAGCCTAAATTTTTCTTTTGAGGAAGCCTGGATTCAGCAAAAAAGAGTTGTCGTATTGGTAATACCTGCGGCTTCTGAGATACCTACCGCATTTAAGGAAAAGCGGTATATAAGGATTGGCTCATCGAAATGCAATATCAAAGATTATCCGAAGAGGGAGATTGAGCTTTTTAAGATACTTGATGGGAGAACAGAAACCATAGAAACGATTCCGGCAAAATATCAGGAACTTACTTTCCAAAAATTGTTTGGATATTATGGATCGAAGGGAATTGTTTTAAATGATAAGACCTTTATAAAAAATTTAAGTCTGCGCAATGAAGAAGGACAATTTAATTTATTAGCGCAGCTGCTTTCGGACGATTCTCATTTTCCTCTCAGAGTATCTATATTTGAGGGAAAAACCAAAGGAACAAATCTGTTTTCAGTCAGGGAGTTCGGAAACAATTGTCTTTTATACAGTTTAGACGAGTTATTGCGATATGGTGATGTGCTGAATATCATACAGGCAGACGAAACAGACCGGGTTGTGGAAAGGAAAGAAGTGCCGCTGTTTGATAACAAGGCATTTCGGGAAGCAATCATCAATGCTGTCCTGCATAACAAATGGACGGAGGGAAACGAGCCCATGATTTCCGTTTTTTCTGACAGGATAGAAATCTTATCAAGAGGCTCTCTACCGCCGGCACAGACAATGGAAGGCTTTTATTTGGGGGAGTCTGTGCCTGTGAATGGAAAGCTGTCGGAAATATTTCTGCAATTGCATATCAGTGAGAAATCAGGGCGGGGAGTTCCTAAAATAACGGAAATTTATGGTAAAGAGGCCTTTGCATTTCGAGAAAATTCAATTGTTGTAACAATTCCATTGAAAAAAATCAAAAAGGTTGGGAATAAAATTGGGAATAAAAAACCTTTAAACGCAAGAAGAAAGGAAATATTGACAGAAATGAGAGATAATCCCAACATAACGGCAGAAGAACTTCGCAAAATCTTAGGGATTAGTAAAACGGCAGTAGATAATAATATTTCATTTCTGCGTGAAAATGGCTATATTGAAAGAGTAGGATCAAAAAAAGCAGGATATTGGAATGTGTTATAGAGAACAGGACTGGCAAGAATTCGATGCCGTTTATAATAGAACAAATTAGTGGATTGAAAAAGTAACTGGATTTGGTAAAAAAGCTTGTTTTGACGCCCACCTGCAAGGCAGACTGCGTAAATATTATACACTACACATTCTTGTCTTGCAAGTGGCGCATGGAGCAAAACGAAAGGGAACCGGGTTATGAGGGAACGGAACCGGGGGCGGCAGGGCAGCGCACTTTTTGAATCAGGGCTTTTGCTTCCTCCTTTTTCAGCACCTTTCCATAGGACGCCACTTTCCCGTCCACCACCAGCGCCGGCGTCGTCATGACTCCGTAGGCGGCAATCTGCGCGAAGTCCGTCACATGTTCAATGGCCGTGTCCATATCCAGCTCCGCCAAAGCTGCCCGGACAGCCTCCTCCAGGGCATTGCATTTGGCGCAGCCGCCTCCCAGCACCTTGACCCCGGCAGCAGATTTTTCCGTTTCTGCCTGTCCCATTGCCTCCGGTGTGCAGTTCCCGCTGCAACAGCAGGATGTTGTCTCTTCTTTTTTCCTGTGAAATAGTCCCATAGAACGTTCCTCCTTAACATTTATATATCCTCTCGGGAATTTTCAGGCCGCTATTATGCGGCTTTCAGGAACTCCTTTGGAGCAGTTCCGCCACTTTTCCGGATGCTGTCCTGCCCCAATGCCTAACTCTGCCTTCTGAAATTCCGAGAGCTTATTTATAAAATTTTCCTACTCGAAATGATGTCCCCACCCGCTGCCTGATTCTGCTTCTCAGGATTCCGGGAAGGATTACCGCAGCAAAAACGAAAGCCCATTGAACAGATAGCCCACAAGGATGATGCCCACAGTGCAGATGCCGATGAACAGCCCGAGGAGCTTCGGCTTTACCGCTTTCCGGAGCAGAATGACAGAGGGCAGGCTCAAGGTGGTGACGGCCATCATGAAGGACAGAATCGTACCTAACTGCGCTCCCTTGTACAGCAGGGCCTCCGCCACGGGGATGGTGCCGAAGATATCGGCGTACATGGGGACGCCCACCAGGGTGGCGAGGATGACGCCCAGTGGATTCCTGCCCCCCAGCACGGCTTCGATCATGCTTTCCGGAATCCAGTTGTGGATGACTGCGCCAATGCCCACCCCTGCCAGGATATAGGGGAATACCTTCCTGAAAGTGGAACCCACCTGTTCCCTGGCGAACTGAACCCGCTCCCGCCTGGAAAGCCCGGGGGAGTCTATGTCCACCTTTCCGGCCTTTCGGATAAAATCCTCCACATAAGGCTCCATGTGCAGCCTCTCGATCAGGGTGCCGCCTGCCACGGCGATCGCCAGCCCTACCGCCACATAGACGACGGCCACCTTCGCCCCGAAAATGCTCATCAGCAGGATGAGGCTGCCCAGGTCTACCATGGGGGAGGAAATCAGGAAAGAAAACGTGACCCCTAAGGGCAGCCCGGTGCTGGTGAAGCCTATGAACAGCGGAATGGAGGAACAGGAGCAGAAGGGCGTCACCGTGCCCAGCAGAGCGGATATGACATTGGCGCCCACACCGTGAAAACGCCCCAATATCCGCCTGCTCCGCTCCGGCGGGAAATAGCTCTGGATGTAGGAGATGACGAAAATCAGGAGACAGAGCAGCACCGTAATCTTCAGCACATCGTAGAGGAAAAACCGGATGCTCCCTCCCACGCGTCCGCCCACATCCAGCCCCAGCAGGGAAAGCCCTCTGCCAATCAGTTCATTCAGCCATTTCATGCCCAGTATCTGGTCTTGGATCAATTCCCATACGCCCATGAAAAAACTTCCTTTCCTTCTCATTTTAAAGACATATCAAGATATTTTGATGTATCGTACCGAAGGAAACGCCATCCCGCTATGATGGCGTTTTCTTATCACAGGAAAGACATCCGCCTTCCTGCTCCGTCTCCGGGGTGGTGAGAGCCAGCAGCAGCTCCAATGCCTTATCCCGTCCCTTCCCGCTTAAACGGTAATGCGTCCATTTGCCCTCCTGGCGGCTGTCCACAAGCCCGGAGTCGCACAGGATTTTCATATGATAGGACAATCCCGACTGCGTCAAGTCCATGGGCTCCTGCAGGACGCAGGCGCATTTTTCGCCGCTCCGCAGCTGTTCCAGGATGGCAAGCCGCTTGGGGTCGCATAGAGCCTTGAATACCTTTGCGCTTTCCTGATACGATTCCACACATCTACCTCACATCAAAATATGTTGATGTGAATAGTATAGGTGTTGTGGATTGGTTTGTCAATAGTTTTCTGAAAAGTGGCTGAATGGAAAAATGGATAGAAAAAGGCAAGGCGTAAGCTGTTGGGTTTTGCCGGGGGAGAGGGGCTCCTTCCGGAACGGGGTCGCACCATTGGGAGAATTGGGGCGTTTTTCTCTGTGGGATAAAGGATATTTAATAAAAGATTTGTTGCAACAGTGTACAAAGGGATACATATAAAAAAACAAAATAATGGACTGCCAACCTACTGAAAAACCGCTCTTTCACAACGAAGGGCGGTTTTTTCATAGGAGCAGGGAAAGGAGGCAACCCAACCACCGGGGGCTTGACAAGATAGGTCAAGCCCTTTTTTCATGCCAGAAAACCAAGAAGGAGGTATTGCGAATGGCCGATGAAAAATCGAAAAA
>NZ_CAPDXS010000141.1:0-13862 GCF_948601915.1 uncultured Acetatifactor sp.
CTTCGCCAACGATTGCAGAGAAATGTACAAACACATCGTCGCCGCCATTGTCGTTGGAAATGAATCCGTAACCTTTTTCAGAATTGAACCACTTAACTGTACCGTTATTCATTTTGGTACCTCCTTGTAATGAAAATTTGTAATTCTTAAACGTCGGGCAAAAAAATCACATATTTTTGTAAATCGTCATCAAAGTAATAGCGACTTACAAAAATATGTGAGTTCCATGACTTTCATTCAGAATACGAATATGAGTATAGCTTGCTTTGAAGGAATTGTCAACTACTTTTTTTAAATATCGCATAAATTTTTTTCGGACAGGGAAAACTTGGCATTAATCAATACTGACGAGCGCTGAAAATGCCGGCCCTCTCGCGGGGCGAACGCCTCCAGGGACATTCGGGCAGATTTCACCGCCGATTAGTATAGTTAAGTATGGTTATGGAAAGGATGGGTTCGACGATGATGTTGTTGGGCGTGATGTGGATGATGACGGCAGCGGTGGTAGGCTTTATGCTGGGCAGGGTCTCGATGTATGGGCAGACAGGTGTCCTGGAGGCAGTGGAAGACATGGAAGAGGGATATTCCGTGGAAAAAAAGCATTCCATGGGAGAGAGGGATTTCAAGGAGGAAAGGCATTCCAAGGAGGAAAGGCATTCCATGGAGGAAAGGCATTCCAGAGAGGCGCGGCATACAGGAGGGAAGAGGAGGCTCCGGGGGCGCGGGAAGGGGCACTGCCAGGAGGAAGGGCGGCACTGGTCCGTGGGAAGCCCGGTGTCCGGCACCGTGACGGCGCAGGGAGATGGGGAATGCCCCGCGCTGGTGATTGAGCCTGACTGCGACCGGGTGTACGCTCCGGCAAACGGGAAGATTACCAGGCTGTATCCCATGGGAAATGCGTTTCGGCTGCTCACGGAGTTCGGGACGGAGCTCTATATCCGGATAGGAAACGGCGACGACGAGCTGCTGGGGAGGTACTACCGGCCCAGGATCCTGCAGAATGAGATCGTTGGGAAGGGGAAGGTGCTGATGGAGTTCGACAGGGCAGGGCTGGAGGCGGAAGGCATAGCCTGTCAGGTGAGCGTCTGCGTGGAGGGCTGCAGGTACGGCGGTAACGTGAAAGGGACTGCCGGGGAAAGGGTCAGGCTGGGAGAGGAGATTTTCCAGGTGCAGGAAGCTCCCGAGCCGGAAAAGCCAGGGCCGGAAACGCGGTTCCTGTACAGGGTCTTCGACTGAAGGTCCAAGACATTTGTGAAAAATGCCCTTGACAAATACCCCAAGGGGGTATATCCTGAGAAGGAAAGGATATATACCCCCTTGGGGTATTTTGCCTTGAAAACCGGAGGGAAGGAAACGGAACAAATTGCCGTCCGCGGCAGACAGGGTCAGGAGGATAGAAAGATGGCGGAGGGAAATACTACGAACAGTCAGGAATGGAGCGAGGCGGTGGATGGCAGAGCTGGGTGCTGCTGCCACAGGAAGACCACGCCCCGGGAGGAGAAGGAGCTGAAGGCGCTGAAGAACCGGCTGAACCGTATGACGGGGCAGCTAAGCGGCATCGGGAAGATGCTGGACGAGAACAGGTACTGCGGGGACGTGCTGGTGCAGGTGGCTGCCGTGGAGAGCGCTCTCCAGTCATTTGCCTATCTGATTCTGCAGGAACATATGGAGACGTGCGTGGTGGAGGAAATCCGAAAAGGCAATCTTGCCGTGGTGGACGAAGCGGTGGAGCTGATGAAGAAGCTGAAATAAGGCATTGCCGCGGAGCTTTTGCGGGAATCCGCTTTTGCATCGGTTCCGGCGGCGGACCGTGGCGGAAGCGCACAGGATGCGGTTACAGGGGCAGAAAGGAGCGACATGATGATGAAGGAGAGATACAACATTTCGGGCATGACCTGTTCGGCCTGTTCCTCCCATGTGGAGAAGGCGGTGAATAAACTGGCGGGGGTGGAGAAGGCCTCGGTGAATCTGCTGACGGAGACCATGGAGGTCAGCTATGACCAGGGGCGGCTTACAGGAGAGGAAATCATGGCTGCTGTGGAGAAAGCGGGGTACGGCGCATCGCGGATTACCGGCGGTGGCCGGGTACAGACCGCGGTAGGCAGGGCGGGAAACCGGGGCCAGGGGGAGGGGCAGTGCGGGGACCTGCCCTCCGGCACCTGCCACCTGGCAGAGAATCAGGACGGAGGGCGGCAGGGTACGGCGCGGGAGGCGGTATCCGCAGCAGGGGGCGGATATGTCGGGACAGCGCCGGGCCGGGACAGCGTACAGCGAAAGGCTGCGGCCCAGGCCCGGGCCATGAAGTGGCGTCTGGGCGTCTCCATCGGCTTCCTGGTGCCATTGATGTACGTGGCCATGTACCATATGTACAACGAATGGTTCGGCCTGCCCATACCGGGCTTTGTACATCGTTATTTCCATGGGAATGAGAATGCCCTGACATTTGCCCTGACCCAGTTCCTGCTGCTTATGCCCATCGTGTACATGAACCGGAAGTTTTTTGCGGTGGGATTCAGGACATTGGGGCATCTGAGCCCCAACATGGACAGCCTGATCGCGCTGGGAGCCTCCGCTGCCATCGTCTACGGCGTCTTTGCCATGTACAGGATCGGTTTCGGCCTGGGCCATGGGGACATGGCGGTGGTGGAGCAGTACTCCCAGGACCTGTACTTCGAGTCCGCGGGCATGATATTGACCCTGATCACAGTGGGGAAATACCTGGAGAGCCGCTCCAAGGGAAAGACCAGCGAGGCCATCACCAAGCTCATGGATCTGTCGCCGAAGACGGCCATCGTGCTTTCGGAGGCCGGCACGGAGACTGAGGTTCCCACGGAGGAGCTGCGAAGCGGCGATGTCTTCCTGGTGAAGCCCGGGAGCCTGGTGCCAGTGGACGGCACGGTGCTGGAGGGATATTCCAGCGTGGACGAGGCGGCTATCACGGGAGAGAGCGTGCCCGTGGAGAAGCGGGAGGGCGACAAGGTGGTGTCCGCCACGGTGAACAAGGCCGGGTTCCTGAAATGCCGGGCCGACAGAGTGGGGGAGGACACCACCCTGTCCCAGATCATCCGCCTGGTGGAGGAGGCCAGCGCCAGCAAGGCCCCCATCGCCCAGCTTGCGGACAAGGTGGCCGGGGTGTTCGTGCCGGTGGTGATCGGCATCGCCCTGGTGACGCTGGCGGTGTGGCTGATTGCCGGGGCCGGGGCGGAGTTCGCCATATCTACGGCCATCGCGGTGCTGGTGATATCCTGTCCCTGCGCTCTGGGGCTGGCCACGCCGGTAGCCATCATGGTGGGCACCGGCGTGGGGGCCGGCCACGGGATACTGATCAAGTCCGGCGAGGCCCTGCAGCAGGCCAGGGACATCGACACCGTGGTCATGGACAAGACGGGGACGATCACAGCCGGGAAGCTGAGATGCATGCAGGTGGGCGTGTATGTGCAGGATATGTCCACGGACACCATGCTGCGGATCGCGGCGGCCCTGGAGAAGAAGAGCGAGCATCCCCTGGCGGAGGCCGTGGTGGAGCACGCCGCCTCTGTAAAGCTGGAACTGCCGGAAATCAGGAATTTCAGGGCTGTGTTCGGCAGGGGCGTGGAAGGTGTGCTGGCAGATGACATCCCGCCTACGCGGTTCGTGCCCGGGGAGGACGGGGCATCCTCCGTGGCAGCTCTGGAAGGGGACGGAAAAGGACAGCGGGCGAAGCGGATTTCCCATGGGCAGCAGGAGGCCTTCCTGGCCCGAAAGGACGCGGGGGCAAAGGCCGGAACCCGGTATCTGGTGGGCAACCGTGCCTATCTGGAGGAGAACGGCATCGCCATGGACCCTGTGGCCCTTGGGGGGATTCAGGAGATTGCGGATCAGGGGATGACGCCTCTTATGGTGGCCCGGGAAGGGCAGTTCTTAGGCTATATCGCCGTGGCCGACGAAATCAAGCCCTCCTCGGATGTGGCCATCCGGAAATTCCAGAAAATGGGCATCCGGGTCGTGATGCTCACCGGGGATAATAAGAGGACAGCGGAGGCGGTGCGGAGACAGCTTGGCATCGCCGAGGTGGTGGCGGAAGTCCTGCCCCAGGACAAGGAGAAGAAGATACGGGAGCTGAAAGCCGGCGGCCACAAAGTCGCCATGATAGGGGACGGTATCAACGATGCCCCGGCCCTGGCCGCGGCGGATGTGGGCATGGCCATCGGCGCAGGGACGGATGTGGCCATGGAGAGCGCGGACATCATCCTGATGAAGAGCGACCTGCGGGACGCGGTGACGGCAGTGGGCCTGAGCCGGGCCGTCATCCGCAATATCAAGCAGAACCTCTTCTGGGCCTTTTTTTATAATGCCATAGGGATTCCCCTGGCGGCCGGATTGTGGTATCCTATATATGGCATCAAGTTGAATCCCATGTTCGGCGCGGCTGCCATGAGCTTGAGCAGCATCTTCGTGGTGGGCAATGCCCTGCGGCTGCGGGGCTTTAAGAGCGGCTTCGCCTCCCGCAGGAGCTCCGGGGCAGGCGATGAGGCCGAAGCGGAGTGGACGGCGGATTCCGAAGAGGCTGCACGGGGTACCGGAGAGGGAATCCCGGAGGGGACGGCGGAGGCTGCGGAGCGGCTGTACGGCGAGAGGACGGCCGCGGACACGGCAGATACGCCTGTGGAAACAGAGAAAAACGCGGACAGCGCGGCAGGGAACCGCGCGGAAAGGAAGGAAAGTATGACAAAGGTAATGACGATTGAGGGAATGATGTGCGGACACTGCACAGGCAGGGTACAGAAGGCCCTGGAGGCCATAGAGGGCGTGAGCGCCGTCACTATGAGCCTGGAGGCGAAGACGGCCACAGTGGAGCTGGCGGCGGAGGTCTCTGAGGAGGCCCTGACCGCGGCGGTGGCCGAGGCCGGCTATGAGGTAAAGGGAATCACGGGGTGATACAATTGTGTCACTGGGAGAAACGCGCCATCCCATGTACGGCATGGGGCGCAATGGGACTGCTTCTGAGGAAGGGCGCTGCCAAGCGCCCTTCGGCAGAAAATGAAAGAGGTGAAAAGAACCAATGAAAAGCAGATTATTTTACGGACTGTTCATCGTATACGCCGCCATGGTGGCCTTTGTGCTGGCCATCAACGGGGTCTTCACCGGCGAGGTGGAATCCGTCAGCAACCTGGTCATCAACGGGGTCTTCCTAGGGATAATCGGTATCCTGTTCGTGATCTCGGCGGTGAGCTTCATGCGGCTGAACAGCCTGACGGACGAACTGGTGGATGCCGCTGGGGACTTAAAGGAAGCCTATAAAAAGGCCGGGAACCAGAATGTGTGGAGCGAGCTGGAGAAGGACAAGGAATTCTTCGAGGAGGAGAACCTGAAGAAGGCCTTCGCCAAATTCATACAGCAGATGAACAACAGCCGCATCGGGAAAAGGTACGCGGGCAGCTGCGACATCGAGGACTATATCAACGAAGAGCTTCTGGACAGGGTGGGCGGCAGCCATTACAATTCCGCTATCTCCGGAACCATGACCGGCCTGGGCATCCTGGGCACCTTCATCGGGCTGTCCCTGGGGCTCGGGTCCTTCAGCGGCGATGACATCTATACCATCTCCGACAACGTGGGGCCGCTGCTGTCCGGGATGAAAGTGGCCTTCCACACCTCGGTGTACGGCATCATCTTCTCCCTGATATTCAACTTCGTCTACCGCAGCATCATGGCGGATGCCTACGGCAAACTGAACTATTTCCTCGGCGCCTACAGGCAGTACGCCGCCCCGCCCATTAGCTCCGGCGACGAGAACACCGCCGCCATGCTGGTGTACCAGGCCAATCAGGCCAATTATATGAAGGAGCTCCTGGAGCTGGAGCGGGGCCAGGCCGCGGAGCAGGCCAGGCAATTGGAACAGATGGCCCATGCTTTCATGGAGAAGCTCCAGTCCGTGATGGGCACCGAGTTCCGGGACCTGGGCGCCGCGCTGCAGTTGGCCTCCCAGGCCCAGACCCAGAACGGGGAGAACGGAAAAGCGCTTCTGGAGGCTGTGGACGCCCTGGCCCAGTCCAACCGGAACATGCAGGAGAGCATGGAGCAGATGCTCAAGCGGCAGGAGCGGCTGGCGGATGACCTGGAGCAGCAGAAGCGCAGGCTGGAGACGGTCTGCCAGGAGATCAGCCGGGACGTGAGCAGCCAGTTGTACACCTTTCAGCAGATGAGGACTTTGTATGATGACGAAAAATAGAAGAAAGAGAAGAGAAGCCTTCGAGGAACACAGCTACTGGCAGTCCTACTCGGACATGATGGCGGCATTGCTTCTGATATTCGTGCTGATTATCGCCATCACCCTGGCCATCTACAGGCAGAAGACCGTGGACCTGGAGCGGTCCCAGAACAGTCTGGGGATAGCCAGGCAGGAGCTGGAGGACGCGAAGAAGGACCTGGAGGCGGCAAGGGCGGATTTGGATGAGTACAGGGCGGCCATCGAGAAGTCCAATGAAGAGCTTGCGAATTCCCTGGCTGAGCTCCAGCAGGCCTATGCTGACGCCGCGCTGACCCAGGACGAGCTGAACAAGGCCTATCTGGAGATCGAGAACGCCAGGAACGAGCTTACGTCCACCCAGCAGGAGCTGGAGGCGATCGTGGGCATACGGACGGACATCATCGGGGCCCTGCAGTCCGCCTTCAACAACTCGGCCATGAGCGTGGACGCCCAGACCGGCTCCATCACCTTCTCATCGGACGTGCTGTTCAGGTACAACAGCGCGGCGCTGTCCGCTGACAGCCGCAGCACCTTAAAGGAGATCATCCCCATGTACCTGGACGTGCTGATGCAGGAGCAGTTCCGGGAGTATATCGCGGAGATCATCATCGAGGGCCATACGGACACGGACGGCACCTACGAGTCGAATATGGAGCTGTCTTACAACCGCGCCTACTCTGTGGCGAAATTCTGCATGGATCCGAAGAACGGCCTTGCGGAGGACAAGATAGAGCAGCTCAAGGGCATCCTCACGGTGAACGGCCGCTCCTTCAGCCAGCCCATCTATGCCGCCGACGCTCAGGGGAATCCCACGGACCAGGTGAACATGGAGGCCTCCAGGCGGGTGGAGATCAAGTTCCGGCTCAAGGAGGACGAGATGATTGAGAAGATTGAGGAAGTGCTGCGGCAGTGAAGTCTCAGACAGGAATGCAGGGGTAAAGCATGCGTTATATTGTAAAGAAGGAGAACGCTGAAACGATATATATATCGGGGGGGATATTTGTCTCCAACGGAAAATGGACACACCCCAAAATGATATTGGATGACTATGAACTTGTAATTGTCCTGAAGGGCCGGTTCCAGATGAGGATAGGACAGGCTAGAAAAGAATTCCTGGAAGGGGACTGCTTCATTCTGTTCCCGGGCGAAGAGCACATCGGGATAGAAGCGGCATGGGATGTGTCGTTCTACTGGCTCCATTTCCGAATCAGGGACGTGGAGGTGCTGGAGGGGGAAAGGCGTCTTTTCCCATTGCTGGAGCGGATGTCTGGGGACGGTTCGGACGGCCTTATCTTTAACGAATGCTGCCGCCCCTCGGATCGGACGCAGCTGGTGGTGCTGATCAACCAGCTCCTGTACTATCAGTCCGTATACAAAAGGACGAGCGCCCCCATACGGCCCTGCGACATCTGCATGGAGCTGGTGCTGTATGAGCTGGCGCAGGTGACACGGGAAATCAATCTGGAGAAGCTCCGGGCCAGGTCGCCGGATGCCGGGACCATGATGGACAAGATTTATGATTATATCCGCGCCAACTGCTACAAGAATCTTCAGGTGGCGGAGGTGGCGCGACAGTTCGGATACAATTCCCAATACTTCATTCGGATGTTCCGCAGGAAGACAGGCATAAGCCCCAAGCAGTACATCATCCACCAGCAGATCAGGCAGGCGAAATACCTGTTCTCCACCACCAGCCTGAAGGTCACGGAGGTGGCGGAGCAGGTGGGGATGAGCAATGCCAGGGTCTTCAGCAAGCGGTTCCAGAAATCGGAAGGGATTTCTCCCAGCGAATACCGCAGGGCCTTCCATAAGACGCATTACAACAGCAGATAGCAGACCATGGCAGAAGGCTGTCGTACAGTAGGTTACGGCAGTCTTTTTTTATGCTTTTACGAAAATACATAGGAGAGATGGATGCTGAAATGTGATTTGTGTGCAATAAGCACAAGATACCAGTATAAAGGGAAAAGGACAAGGGCAAAATGAATAAAAGGTCAGTTTTTGATACATAAAGTCAGAAACAGTATGTTTTATAGTTAGAAAACTTAATTTACAATATGTTTATCGCAAAACATGTCGCACAGATTTCTGAAAGGAGTGTCACGGAAGATATGAATGCATCTGTACAGGGAAAGAAAAAGAACACAGTCCTCCACAGAATAAAGAAGTATCGGATACTGTACCTGCTGGCAATCATTCCCTTTGCCTACCTGATAGTGTTCCGCTACTGGCCTATTTTTCTGCAGTTCGTGCTTGCCACGAAAAACTATACCATAAAGGGCGGCATCTGGGGAAGCCCGTTTATTGGGCTGGACAATTTCGCCCAGCTGTTCCGGTCCCAGGAGTTCCAGAAGATATTGTTCAATACCATCCGAATCTCTCTGCTGAGACTGCTGTGCGGCTTCGTGCCTCCCATCATCCTGTCGATCATGCTCTTTGACATGACGAGCAAAAAGTTCCGGAGAATCAGCCAGAGCATTTTGTATATCCCACATTTCTTCTCCTGGGTCATCGTGTATGCCATTGTCCAGGTGCTTTTCCAGAATACGGGATATATCAACAGCTTTTTGGGCTTTATCGGAGTCGAGGCCAAGCAGTTCCTGATGTCGGAGAGATACTTCCTTCCGATTCTGATCGGCAGCGGGCTGTGGAAGAGCCTGGGCTGGTCTACCATCATCTACCTGGCCGCGCTGACCAACATCAACACGGAGCTGTTCGAGGCGGCCCGCCTGGACGGCGCGGGGCCGATTCAGAGAATCCGCTATATCACGCTCCCCGGGATTGTGCCGATTATCGTCTTCTCCCTGATGATTAATCTCGGCTCCATTCTGTCGGCGGCGGGGACGGAGCAGATTCTGCTGTTCTATAGCCCCACAAACTATGAAGTCAGCGACGTAATCGGGACTTGGCTGTACAGACAGGGGCTTGGAAAACTCAAGTATGGGCTGGGGGCCGCGGTGTCCGTCTTTGAATCCTCGGTGGGCCTGGTTCTCGTTCTAGTTAGCAACAAGCTGGCGAACAAGTTCGCCGGGCTGGGGATTTGGTGATTCGCAGCAGAGACGGCAGAAATGAGAGGGAAAGGAATAATGAAGAAAAGGCAGATAAATACAGAAAAACTATACCAGGCAGTCATTGTCATAATCGTCGCGATATTGGTGCTGGTCTCGCTCTTTCCGTTAATCTACGTTATGGGGCTGTCCTTTACCAGCCAGCAGGAATACATGTCCAGGGGGAACCTGATGGTGATTCCCTTCAAGCCTACGCTTGAGGGGTACAGAAGGATTCTTTTCCGAGATGACACCTACATCAAGGGACTGTTCATAAGCATACTCAGAACCGGAATCGGTACGGCTGTCACGCTGGCCTGTACGCTGATCATGGGGTACCTGCTTTCAAAGGAGGATCTCCCGGGGCGCAGATTCCTGCTGTTCGCGGTCATGGTCACGGTCTTGTACAACGGGGGCATGATTCCCACCTTCCTGACAGTGAAGGGACTTGGGCTGGTGGATACCTTCTGGTCGATGATACTCCCGGGAATGGTGGATACCTGGTCGGTCCTGGTCTTTAAGCAGTTCTTCTCCGGTCTGCCCAAAGAGGTGATGGAATCGGCGGAGATTGACGGCTGCGGCGAATTCAGGATGCTGGTGCAGATCGCCATTCCGCTGAGCACGGCGGTCATGGCGGCGCTGGGGCTGTTCATGGCGGTAGGGCACTGGAACTCCTGGTTCGAGCCCATGATCTATCTGCAGAAGAATACAGACCTGTACCCGCTGCAGCTCCTTCTGCGCAATATGTTCACGAATTCCAATCTGGGCTACAATGTAAACAGCGGAATGCAGGTGGATGCCGCGAACCAGCAGACCACCACCTCCCTGCGCATGGTGGTGACCATGATAGGGACAGTACCCATTTTATGTGTCTATCCTTTTCTGCAGAAATATTTCACATCCGGCGTATACATGGGAGCGGTGAAAGGTTGATGGCTGTCCGGGACAGCAAAACGGCGTGCACGACAGCTTCTTCAGGGACGGCCGCTCTGACGGAGCATTTGTCAAATAAAGAGTCAATGTAAAAGAAAGGGAAAAGCTATGAAGAAAAAGAAGATGATGCAGATACTGGCGTTGGCAGCGGCCATGGCGATGGTCATGACGGCTTGCGGAAACAAGGATTCAGGGAACAGCCAGGAGAGTTCCAAGGCTGAGAGCAGCGATGCTGCCGAAAGCTCCGAGAAGGCGGAAGAGGAATCCGCAGAGGAGGATGCCGCGGGTGGGGAAGTTGCTGCGGAAGGATCGGATGTGACGATAGAGGCTTTCGTCACGAATCCATGGACCTCCAGGGCCCCGGCCCAGGACGATCCCTATGAAGCCTACATTGAGCAGAAGTTCGGCGGCGACTGGACGCTGACCTGCGCTATGGAGGGAGAGGGCGAGAACGAGCTCGTGACCAGGTTCACCTCTGACGCGGAGCCGGATTTGATTGGATTCGGCACCGCCACACAGTTGGACATGCTTTACAACGAAGGCGTCCTGCTGGATGACTGGAATGTCTATGCGGACAAGATACCCTCCGTGCTGGCGAACATGGGAGATGATCAGATAGCCTATTACACCACGGAGGACGGAAAGCTGAAGGCTGTGGGCGGCATGCCCGGCGGACAGATCTGGGCGTTCATGATCAGGCAGGACTGGCTGGACAACCTGGAGCTTGCCATGCCCACCACGCCGGAGGAGCTGCTGCAGGTCATGAAAGCGTTCACCTTCAACGATCCCGACGGGAACGGTGTGGATGACACCTATGGCTTTACCGCTGCCGGAGGCGGAAGCGGAATCGGTGAGGTGGCAAAGCTCCTCATGATGTATGGAAATCCCAGCTTCTATATCACGGATGAGAATACGGTGAGCCATCCGATATTGGACGGATCCTATAAGGAGTTCCTTGATTTCGCGAAGAGCATGGTAGATGAGAAGGTCATCGACCCGGACTGGTATACCCTGGGCTGGGACGAGAGGAAGCCTAATCTGTTCCAGGGAGCCTATGGCATATGCTATTATCCGCCTGAGGCGCTGATGATGGAGACATCGGGCGGCGGAGGCAGCGAGTCCCTTGCCACTGGCTGGACTATCATGGACATGTGCGGCGGTAAACTGGATGCGCTGGATTTGCTGTCCGAGACACGCTGCTCTGTATCCGCCAAGACTGCGGAAGACAGCGCCAAGATGGACATCATATGCGATTTCCTGGAGAAGACCGCAGGGATGAGCGACGATTACCTGAACATCCGCTTCGGTGCGGGAATCGAGGAGCAGATGGGATTCGTGCGGAATGATGATGGCTCCATATATGCATGGCAGGATGATTTTTCCAACACTGTGTTCGGACAGACCAATGCCTGTAGCTGGGGACAGCTCATCGTATCCCGGCCTGCCAACCTGACGCTGGGCGCTACTGAGGTGGTGGACATCTGGACGGAAAGGGCGATGAAATTGAAGAATGAGGCCATGGAGATGGATCGCTGGTCCGTGAACTACCGCTTCCTGAATCCAGATCCTACTGTAAAGACAGAAGCGGGCAATGTGGAGAGCCAGTTCGTGAGCAGATATATCCTGGGCGAGACGGATGATTACGATGGATTCGTAGAGAACTGGCTGAGCAGCGGCGGGCAGGAGCTTCTGGAGGATGCGGAGCAGACTTTCCGCAAATACGGCCTGATGGAGTAAGGAGCTTGCCAGTGCGGCAGCGCACAGATAGGAGAGAGGATGGACAAGAAAGAATACAGTCGCCCAGTCTCTTTAAGGAGAGTACAGGTGACGGACGCCTTCTGGAAACAGAAGATGGAGCTGGTAAGGAAGGAGGTGATTCCTTACCAGTGGGAGGCGCTGAACGACCGAGTCCCGGATGCTGAGCCCAGCTACTGCATGCACAATTTCCGGGCGGCGGGGAAACTGAACGCCAGGAGAAGGGAGCTGGGGGAGGCCTATGTGCCAGAGAAGCGCCCGCTCGTCTCTGGGTGCCATCCCGAGGACAGGAATCACATGGAGGACGACAGGTTCTACGGCAATGTGTTCCAGGACAGCGATTTCTTCAAATGGATTGAGGCCGCGGCGTATTCCCTTACCCAGCACCCGGATTCGGAGCTGGAAGGGACAGTGGACGAGGCAATCGATGCCGTGTGCGCCGCACAGCTTGAGAACGGATACCTGGACACCTACTACATCATCAACGACATGGACTATGTCTTCACGAACCTGCGGGACAACCACGAGCTGTACTGCTTCGGCCATCTGACGGAAGCGGCGGTGGCCTATTGCCAGGCAACGGGGAAGGACAAGCTCCTGCAGGCGGCCATGCGGTACGCGGACTATATCGGTTCCTGCTTCGGCCCTGAGGAGGGCAAGAGGAAGGGGTATCCCGGCCATGAACTGGCGGAGCTGGCTCTGGTGCGGCTCTATGAGCAGACCGGTGACGGGAAATATCTGGAGCTGAGCCGCTTTTTCATTGAGCAGAGGGGCACCAGGCCGTATTACTATGACGAAGAGCACCCGGAGACCGTAGAGAAGGGCAAGGAGGGAGAAATAAGGCACTGGTACCACCAGGCCCACCTCCCGGTGCGGGAGCAGAAGGAGGCAGTGGGCCATGCCGTCCGCGCGGTCTACCTCTATTCCGGCATGGCGGACGTGGCGCGGCTGACAGGGGACGATTCCCTTTACAGAGCCTGTGTGGCGCTCTGGGAGAACATCACGGAGAAGAAGATGTATATCACAGGGGGAATCGGGGCCAACAGCATGGGGGAGATCTTCTCCTTTGACTACGACCTTCCCAACGATGCGGCCTATGCGGAGAGCTGTGCAGCAATCGGGCTGGTGTTCTTCGCCAGGCGGATGCTGGAGATAAAAGCACAGAGCCAGTATGCCGATGTGATGGAGAGGGCGCTGTACAACGGAATCCTGAGCGGCATCGCCCTGGACGGGAAGAGCTTCTTCTACGTGAATCCGCTGGAATGCCTGCCGGAGGCCTGCTATAAGGACAGCAGGAAGCGCCATGTGAAGCCTGTGCGGCAGAAATGGTTCGGCTGCGCATGCTGTCCGCCCAATATCGCCAGGACGCTGAGCTCTATCGCGTCCTATGCCTGTACGGAGTCGGAGGACACTCTGTATGTACATTTGTACATCGGATGTGTGCTGGAGAAGGAGTTCGCTGGCGGAAAGGTGGAAATCCGCATGACGTCCGGATTCCCCTGGGACGGGAAAGTGGCGCTGGAGGTGAGGGCGCAGGAGGAGACGGAATTCACCATTGCCCTCCGCATCCCCGGCTGGTGCAATGCCTATACCATAGACGGAGAGGCGGGATGCCTGGAGGGCGAGGATATCAGGGACGGTTATCTCTATGTAAAGCGGGTCTGGAAGGACGGCGAACGCCTGGAGCTTGAGTTCCCTATGGAGGTGCGCGTCATGGCAGCAGATGCCAGGGTGCGCGAGGATATCGGGAAGGTGGCCGTGACCAGGGGGCCGATTGTGTACTGCATGGAAGAGGCGGACAACGGCGGGAACCTGCACCTCTACCGCCTTGGGACAGACCCCGAGCCTGTGGCCCACAGGAGGAAGATTGGGAGATCGGAAGAGCGTCGTGTAGGGAA
>NZ_CAPDXS010000142.1:0-13841 GCF_948601915.1 uncultured Acetatifactor sp.
CCGCATGACAATGTGACGGGTTTCCTGAGGCTCGCCCATGTAGTGCATCACGAAAGCGTCATGGGGCATCTCGAAGTACAGATACACCTCCATGCGCCTGTCATGTGTATGGCAGGGCATGGTGTTCCAGACGCTGCCCGGCGCCAGCTTCGTCATGCCCATCTCCAGCTGGCAGCTCTCCACCTGGCCGGGCAGGATGTATTTGCAGATGACCCGGTGGTTGGCGTCCTCCAGGCTGCCCAGCTCCACCTTGTTCTCGTCCTTCACGATGACCACGCCCTCCTCGGGCTCCCCCTCCGGCTTGATCAGCACCGTGGGGCATGTCCTATGGGCCGGAGCGGAATTCAGGTAGAATTTCGCCGGGTTCTGCGCGTCGTCGCTGGCGAATACGATTTCCTTCGAGCCCATGCCGATGTACATGGCCTCCTTGAAGCCCACCTGACAGGCCCTGCCGTCCACGGTGATTCTCCCGGCCCCGCCGATGTTGATGACGCCCAGCTCCCGTCTCTGGCAGAAATATTCTGCCCTCAGCTCCTCCCCTGCCGTCAATGTAAGGGGTTCCACAGGCACCGCCGCACCTGTTATGATTCTGTCGATGTGGCTGTATACCAGCTTGATTTCCCCGGGCACGAAGAGATCCTGAATCAGGAACTCCTCTCTCAGGCGCTGCGTGGTATAGTGCTTCACATCCCTTGGTGATACTGCTGTTCTAAGCTCCACCTCTACACCTCTCTTTCTGGTCTCATGCCAATATGCAGTCCCGTCCATCTATGTGATTCTTTAGAAAAATTAGGAGAAAAGCATGTCTATGTAAGCCCTTACATTATACCATATGCAGGAAAGCTTTTCCATAAATTTTCTCTAAAATCTCCTCTTCCCGGACGTTGCCCCGATTCCGCTTCCCATTTCGGTCCCGGCATTCTCCGGGCGCCTCTCTGCCGGAATACCGCCTGGCCGACCTGTGACTGTACTTTTAGTATATACGAAAGGATTCTCAATTTCTATTCAAATATTTCTCAGAATATTGCAAATCCTGAACATTATGTTAAAATAGAGAAAAAGAAAGGATTTGGAGCCATGCTACCTACAAGAGAACAAGCGGAAGCGCTTCTGGCGGAAGCGGAGAAATGCAATCCCGGGCCCTGGGGAGACCACAGCCGCGTGGCTGCCCACTGTGCCGAGAGAATCGCTCAGGAATGCGGCGACCTGGATCCGGACAAGGCCTATATCCTGGGGCTGCTGCACGATATCGGGCGTAAGTTCGGCGTAAGGCATTTAGGCCATGTGTCGGACGGTTATACTTATATGATGTCCCTGGGCTATGACGAGGCGGCGAAGATATGCCTGACCCATTCCTTCCACGACTGCACCACGGACGGCTATATCGGGAATTTCGACACCTCCGGGGCGGAGCTGGCGCTGATTCGGGATGGCCTGGAAGCACTTTCACTGGATGAGTATGACAGGCTGATCCAACTGTGCGATTCCCTGGCGGGGGCTGAGGGCGTGTTGGATATCGAGGAGAGGATGGGGGATGTAAAGCGGCGCTACGGCTCCTATCCCCAGGCGAAATGGGACAGTAATCTGGCATTGAAAGCGCACTTTGAGGAAAAGACGGGGCAGGACATTTATGTGGTGACAGAGAAGGACAGCTTCCGGCCATAGGGAAGCTCCTGTCTGGCCGCCAGCCGACTACATACTTATCTGCATGTTTCCTGCCATGTAAGCACAGGGGCCTGTTCGCTTCCCCACGGCGACTGCCCCCATAGGAGAAGCAATGGAAGAATTCAGTTCCTGCAAGACCGCCATAGAGCGCTGCCTCAGTACAAAGGCCTTCGCCATCGCCCATCTCTATCAAGAAGAAAAAGCCATGGACATGCACATCCATGACTGCTATGAGCTGTACTATTCCATCTCCGGCGGAAAACAGTTCCTAATCGACAACCGCTTCTACGCCATCGCCCCCGGAGATCTGTTCATCATCAACCAGTACGAGAGCCACAAGCTGACCCAAATCGACAATAGCGTACACGAGCGCATCGTCCTGTCCATTCACCCGGATTATGTAAAGCACCTATCCACCCCGGACACGAACCTGGACTACTGCTTCTCGAACCGCGGGGACGGCTTCCGGCACAAGGTCTCCCTGGACAAGTCCGCCCAGAGCCGCTTCCTCTATTACGTCAGCAAGATGACCTCCGCCAGGGGCTACGCCCACGACATCGTGGAGCGGGCCGCTTTCATGGAGCTGATGGTGCTGATCAATACACTGTCCAACGCAAATGCTGCCCAGGCGGCCCCTGTGGAGTACAAGTACAGCCGCCAGGTGGAGGACATCCTGGCCTACATCAACCAGAACATCTCCCTGGGCATCACGGTGGAACAGCTGGCCGCCCACTTTTTCCTAAGCGAGTCCTACATCTGCCGCATCTTCAAGCAGGCCACCGGCACCACCATCAACAAGTACGTCACCGCCCGCCGCATCAGCATCGCGAAGGCCCATCTGAACGAGGGCGACAGCGTGGGGGATGCCTTTGAGAAGAGCGGCTTCGGCGATTACAGCAGTTTCTTCAAGGCCTTCACCAAGGCCGTGGGGGTTTCGCCGAAGAAGTATGCGAATTTGAGCGTCAGCTAGGCGGCAAGACCGGCGGCTTCCTTGGCAGATACCCGTCCAGAATGTTCAGGATATTGCTTGTATGTACCCTTTCCGCAGTACAGGCCAGCTTTCTGAAATCCATCTCCTCTATTTTCCGCTTTCTCCGAAATGCCGACGCTTCCTGCACCTTTGCGGAATCCGGAATCCTTCTGCCCAGATAGACATCCTCCACATCATGGCAGAACCAAATCAGATCATAGCCGCCCTCTTTACAAAACCGCCTGATTTCATCAAGCTCCCTTTTATGCTCGGCATCCTTTTCATACTCGTCCGTGTCGATGCAATAAATGACCTTGGTTTCCCCGATAGTAAATGCCTTCGTCTTCCCGGCAATCTCCTTCATGACATCCTTTGCCTTGTACCTTGTCTTCGTATTCAGGTACACTTTGCTGATTTTAGTTTTGTTATTTACTAAATACAGATGATTTATTGTCTCCGAAAGGTATATGCTGTCCGTGTCCGCCCGTTTGTTGGTCTCCACGCAAAAAATCAGTTGAATCGCCATACCGCTCACTCCCCGAAGATTCCAACGAAATCCGTCGCATCGATATTGAACGGAGAGTCCTCTATCATGCCGTTTCTATAACAATTATCCGGCAATGCGTTCCCCCTGGATGTCCAGGACACCAGATGCCCATCGCTCGAAAGGAAATCAATGGAATTCCTGTTCTCTTTCAGTACCGTCATCGGATCCAGGTTATGGGTGGTAAAACACAACTGCCCCTTTCCATAATACATGAAATACTCTATCAGCCTGCACAGATAGACATCGTTCAGATTCGCGTCCATTTCATCCACGAATACAATCCCCATATTGCTCGCTGCCGAGAAGCAGTCGAAGAGCCTTATCAGCTTTTTGATTCCGGTACTCTCGAATTCCTTATTGATGACATAATCACCATAATTCAGATTTAAATCGCACACATATGAATCGCCATTCTCCTTTGCATCTATGTCTATCGTCACCAAGTCTGATTTAAAAATGCGAATGAATCTGGTCAGACAATCTACCTTTTCTTTATATTTGCCAAAATATTCCTTATCCACGATTTTATCGCTGACGCTGGAAAAAATGTCCAAACCACTTCCATCTGCAAATATTTCCTCTGTCAGGGCCTGGTTGTCTGCCCCGCTTTCTCTCAGCCTTTTCTGTAGGAAATAGAACTCATGCTGATCCTCCTCCCCAATGTACACCCTTAGCCCAATGACAAGCAAGGAACACATTAAGATATGGAACAGGAAATCCCGATCCACGCGGCTGTCTTCTGACGACAGTTCTTTTACGTTTGCAGTATAGATATTCACAAGCGAAGATGAAGACAGCAGATTAATGGACCTCTTCGCTATCCATGCCTTGCCGTTGTCCGCACAATTAATCTGTGCCAGCTCTCCGCTCCTGCTTTCAAATATAACCTTAAAATTATTATTGGCATAATTGCCGTTTTTCATTTCCAATGCTTCCTGCTGAATTTCAAACAGGCCATTCCCACCCTTTCCTAATTGAATAGAGTATCGATAAACGTTTCTTGGATTGCTTGCATTTACAATGAATTCACAGCTTAATCGGAAAATCTGCGTCTTTTTATTTATAATTTCGTTCAAGAATATCTGTGTTTTAGTTTCTTTGAGGTAATTTTCAAACATTATCAAATCCCGAAATATCTTGACGGCAGTCACAATCGCCGATTTCCCGGAACCATTTTCACCGTAGATAGCTTTCACCCTGTACTTTTCCGGATCAAAATCCTTATCTACGGTCTTTTTATAAAAATCCAGCCGCACTTCCTTTTCAATACACTTAATCCCGGAAACACTTAAATTCAGTAAATAGAATAGATTTCCCATCGTCATGTCCTTTACTATATTTCAGAAACTATTCCACAGCCTATCTGTAACTAATAATATTATGTTCCTTTTTCGCTAAAATATTACAGTTTGTAATTTTTTCTTTTATTATACTCCTTTTTGGAGAAAAAGCAATCCTATTCTTCCGGTTCTGGATTATCTCTATTTCGATAAAATCTTCAAATCCCTCTCCTGCATTTCACCGCAGGTTCTGCAGGGCCACCGGGACGGCGATGATGGCGATATGCTTCAGAAAAAGGCCGGTCAAAGCCTGGTCTGGTTTTCATGCATCCCCCTACAGCCCCATCTCCCGGTCCACGCTCTCTTCATAAGAGAGTATGCTCTCCTCGCAGGAACGCATGGCCAAAATAGTCTTCTCCAGCAGCTCGTCCAGCGTCCAGCCCAGGCGCTCCGCGCCCTCCTTTATCACCTCCCTGGAGCAGCCCGCGGCGAACCGCTTGTCCTTGAACTTCTTCTTAAGGCTGGATAACTCCATGTCCATGACGCTCTTGGAGGGGCGCATCCTGGCGGCCGCCCCGATCAGCCCCGTCAGCTCGTCGCATGCGAACAGAATCTTCTCCATGGGATGCTTCGGCTCCAGGTCGCTGCAGAGGCCGTAGCCATGGCTGCAGACGGAATAGATCGTCTCCTCGGAAACCCCTGCCTCCCGCAGAAGCTCCGGCGCCTTCGAGCAGTGCTGCTCCGGATAGAGCTCGAAGTCGATATCGTGGAGCAGGCCTACGATGCCCCAGTATTCCTCGTCCTCCCCGTATCCGTTCTCCCTGGCGAAATACCGCATGACGCCTTCCACGGTAAGGCCATGCTGGATGTGGAAAGGTTCCTTGTTGTACTTTTTCAGAAGCTCCAGGGCTTCCTGCCTCGATAGATTGACGGTCATCTTTTCCCTCCTTATTCACGGCGGCCGCAGAGAGCTGCCGATATCTGCTGTCTCCAACAATCCGATTCCGCATCCCCGGAATCCATGTCCCGCCGGAAAGCGGTCTATCGGATATGTTCCTGCGGATTTTCGTCATCCGTGTCAATGATACATCTCTCAAACGCATTGATGATATGCGTGTCCATGTACTTGTCGTACCGCTTGTGCTGCCTCCCGTAGGACATGTGCACATGGCCGTGGAGGAAATATTTGGGGTGGTATTTCTCCATCAGCGTCCGGAAGACCCGGAATCCCTGGTGGGGGAGATCGCGCCCGTCATTGAGCTGATAGGCCGGGGAATGGGCTACCAGGATGTCGAAGCCGCGCTTCTTGAACAGCTGAAAGCCCAGCTTCCTGACCCGCCACTTCATCTCCCTCTCCGTGTATTGATGAGGCCCCGGCTTGTAGCGCATGGAGCCCCCCAGCCCCAGGATGCGCACCCCCTGATAGACGAAAATCTCGTCTTCGATACATGTGCAGCCCTCTGGCGGCACCTGCGCGTATTTCTTGTCATGATTGCCGTGCACATACAGCACGGGCACATTGGCAAGGGTCACCAGAAAAGAAAGATAGCGCGGATCCAAATCGCCGCAGGAAATAATAAGGTCGATTCCCTCCACTTTGCTCTTCTCAAAAAAGTCCCACAGATATTTCGACTCCTCGTCCGCAATTACCAAAATCTTCATGCCAATCCCTGTTTCCCTTCCGTCCTGTGCCAGCGTAGCCGTCCGGAACTTCCTGCTTCCCTTTTGTACCCCTGCCCTGCCGGGTGCCGCGAAAGCATTCCGGTACCCCGATGCACGAATCCTTGCGCAATCGGTACTAGCTTCCGCTCGTTATGCCCTGCTGCTTGATGACCGGCTCCGCCTGCTCCTTCAGCTCCTCCTTCTTCGGGATGGAGCCGATGACGTTCTCCGCCAGCCAGTCCATGGTCATGATCTCCTCAGGCAGCATCACCCGGTTCGGGTCGTCCTGCACCACCCCGTTCTGGGAGTACAGGATGCCGGAGAAGGGATTGAATTCCTCCGCGCTGATGGTATGCTTCAGCAGCTCCACCAGGCGCCTGGTGCCGATGGGCAGATGCCTGGAGCAGACCACATCGATGACGCCTGCCGATATGCCCCACCAGTAGTTGATCGCCTTGGTGGTGGATGCGTTGTCATCGTATTTCCATGTGCCGTCCATGATCGTCCGGATCAGCTCCTCATAGAATTTCCCCCAGTGGTACAGGGGCATGGCCAGGTTCCTGGGATGCCCGCCTTCCACATGGTAGATGCCGAAGAACCGGGACGCCTCCTCCGGAATCACCATATCCCGGCCCGAGATACAGGCCGACGCCGTCTCCCGCATCTCCTTCTCCATGTCCGTCTCCTTCATGGAAGACCACACCAGATAGACCTTGGCCCGGGGATTGATCATCTTCGCTCCCAGGGCGAAGGCGTTGATATTGGCGATGGAGCCGAAAATAGGGTAATCCGCGATATAGGTCAGCCTGTTGTTCTCCGCCATGGCCCCAGCGATGGCCCCCATCAGGAACTTCGCCTCGTGCATCCGGGAATAATATGTGCGGATATAGCGGTGCGATGTATTCAGGGAACAGTTTAGGATCTTCACATCCGGATTTGCGATGGCCGCCTTCACGCTGGCCTGCACGAAGGGCGGCGTGGTGGTGAAGATCAGGTTGCAGCCCGACTGGATGGCGTCCGCGATCAGGCCCTCCACATTCTCCTCCGTCCCGTTCTCATAGGCCACCGTGCTCACCTCGTCCGGGAAGGTCTGCTCCAGATAGAGCCTGCCCAGCTCATGGGCGTAGGTCCACGCGGAAGTCCCCGGCGTCTTCTCATAGATGAACGCCGCCTTTACCTCGGGCCCGCTCAGCGGGAGCAGCATGCTCAGCAGCGGCTTTGGCTTCTTCTCATGGCTGGGCTCCATCTTCAGGTCGATGTCCCCCTGCTCCTGCAGGAGCTCGAACTCCTCCCAGCTCTTCTTGATGAGCTCGTTCAGCTCATTGGTGGTCTTCTCGTCCACCTCATCATATCCGTACAGGGTGATGAACGCCAGGAAGGCATCCCCCTGGGTGATGGCCAGCTTGCTGCCGCCCTCCTCGTTGTATTCCGCGCCGAACCTGGTGTAAAGGGCGCTGAACTTCAGGAGCTCATCCTTCGTCCATTCCTCCCCGGGCTCCTTGCCCACGATCTTCTGCAGCTTCGCAAAGCTCCCCTCCCTGGAGAACCAGATATAGTTGATGGGCGCGGCCTGATAGAAGTCCAGGAATTCGAAGTAGATCCTGTTCTCCTTTTCGTCCGTGCGCTGGGGCACGATACGGATCACATTGCCCAGAATCGACACTGCGCCAAAATACTTCATGACGCTGACCCGCTTGTTGCCCTCCTCCACATAGAACTTGTTCATGTATTCATAGACCTTGATAGCATCCTGGATGCCCTCGTTCTTCTGGTATTCGCTGAGGTTCGCCCATTTGGCGGCAAACTCGGAGCTGTCCCGCAGGATGGGCATGAAGTTTCCCGCGAAGGAATTGCTCCTCCCCACCGTCTTCGTCCCCACGATGCGCTCAATCGGAACCTGTATCGTGCCTAATGGCACCTCATGATAATGCCCCTTCTCCGGCATGATGTCGTCCAGCACTGCCAGCGTGGGCTTCTCTCCCCGAAGCATCCGGGCCTGATAGTCCTTCTTCCCTGCCCTGTATGCCCTTGCATAATCTTCTCTTCCCATAATTACTTATCCTCCAATTCCCTCTTCACACTTTCCTCCCCTGGAAATCCGGGCAGAACCGGATTCCCTGTACCATTATATGAAAAGATGGCGGGAAATGCAAGAAAAAAAGAGAATCCGGCCCTCTGGACTGGATCCTCTCGTGGTAGTATGCGTTACAGACAGGAATCCCCTCCCGTGAAGCCGATTCCATGCCGTCATGGGGATGTCCCGTCCTGCGCGCTCATACTGTCTGGAATTTCCCGATATACACCGGATATGTGGAAGTCCCCTTCATGTCCTTGCCTGCGGTGATGGTGACGTTCTTGTCCATCACAAGGTACTCCACCTGCGCGCCGGCCTCCACCACGGCATCCTGCATCAGGATGCTGTTCTTCACCTTCGCGCCCTTTGCCACCTTCACGCCGCGGAACAGGATGCTGTTCTCCACCTCTCCCTCGATGACGCAGCCGTCAGCCACCATCACGTTCTGCACCTTCGCGCCCTCGATGTACCTGGTGGGGTTGTCGTCGCGAATCTTCGTGTAGATAGGGCCTCCGGAGAACAGCGCGTCCAGGTTGTAGTCGTCCAGGAGCTTCATGTTCTCATCGAAATAACTCTTCATATCGCAGATGCGTGCGATATAGCCTTCATATTTATACGCCTGGACGTTCAGCTTGTCGAGTTGAGGCAGCAGCACGTCCCGCTCGAAATACTCCTGGCCGCGGACGAAGGCCGTGTTGATCAGGTCGATCAACAGCTCCGCTCCACCACGAACATGTTCATGGAGAAATTCTGGACGCCCGTGTCCTTGGCGTTCACGTAAATCTTCCGAATCCTGCCCTTCTCAAGGCCGAAGGTGTAATAATAGCCCAGGTCGTTGGACTGGTACTTCAACAGGCTCTCCGGAAGCCTCTGCTCGTTATAGGCGATGGTCACATCCGCGCCGCTCTCGATATGGAACCGAATCATATCGCTGAAATCGATGTTGGCCACGATATTGGTATCCGTGATGACCACGTACTTCTCCCTCTCATCCCGCAGGAAGTCCAGGATATTGGCCAGCGCGCCCACGCGCCCTATGTAAGGCTTTGCGCTCTTCTCCATGAAGGGAGGGAAGATGTGCAGGCCGCCGTTCTTGCGCACCAAATCCCACTCGCGGCCGGAGCCCAGATGGTCCATCAGGGAATGGTAATTGTTGTTCACCATCACCGAGATGTTGTCGATGTCACAGTGGCTCATGCTGGAAAGGATGAAATCGATCAGACGATAACGGCTGGCAAAGGGGATGGAAGCCATCAAACGCACATTCACCAGATCCGGAACCAACGCGTCATAGCTGTTGGGGAAAACAATACCGAGTGCACTTGTATTTGAGTTTACCATTCTTCTCCACCGCCTTCCACATTATTCCTCACCATGGCATTGGGGCCCACCTTGGCATTGTCCCCGATGCTCACGTCTGCCCCCACGGTGGCTACGCCGTTCTCGCTCTCCGTAGGCATGGCACCCACCACCGCGTTCTCTCCGATGGTCACGTTCTCCGCCACGATGCAGTGCTTTACCGTAGCCCCCGCTTTGATCACCGTTCCGCCCATCACTACCGCGTCCTCGACCACCGCACCTTTCTCCACCTTGACGCCGGCGAAGAGGATGGAGTGCTTCACCGACCCTTTGATCCTGCAGCCGTCGGTGATCATGGCGTTCTCCACCACGCCGCCCGCGCTGACTTTGTGCCCGGTCATGCCGCTGTTGCGGCTGTAGATTTTCCAGTCCTCATCGAACAGGTTGATGCCGCTGTGTTCGGGATCCAGGATCTCCATATTCGCTTCCCAGAGGGAGGCGATGGTCCCTACGTCCTTCCAGTAGCCGTTGAAATGGTAGGCGTACATCCTGCGGTTGTCCCGAAGCAGGTTCGGAATGATATTGTTGCCGAAATCGTTCTCGGAATTCGGATCCGCCTCGTCCTCCTCCAGGTACTTCTTCAGGATGTCCCAGTTGAAGATGTAGATGCCCATGGATGCCAGGTTGGACTTGGGATTCTTGGGCTTCTCCTGGAACTCCGTGACACGATCGTCCTTGTCCGCCACCATCAGGCCGAACCGGGAAGCCTCCTCCCAGGGCACCTCCATGACGGCCACGCTGAACTCCGCGTTCTTCTCCTTGTGGAACTTCAGGAAGTCGCTGTAGTCCTGCTTGCAGATCTGGTCGCCGGAAAGGATGATGACGTACTGCGGGTCATACCTTTCGATGAAGGAGATGTTCTGGTAGATTGCGTTGGCCGTGCCCTTGTACCAGTCGGAGCCGCTGGCCTTCTGGTAGGGCGGCAGGACGTGCACGCCTCCGTAGAGACGATCCAGGTCCCAGGGCTGGCCGTTTCCGATGTACTCGTTCAGGACGAGGGGCTGGTACTGGGTCAGTATGCCCACGGTATCGATTCCCGAATTGACACAGTTAGAGAGGGGAAAATCGATGATACGGTATTTGCCGCCAAAAGGAACTGCCGGTTTTGCAAGCTTCTCAGTCAATGCGTAGAGACGGGAGCCCTGTCCGCCGGCAAGAAGCATTGCTATCATTTCTTTTGCCATATGATACCTCCTATATTTGGTTCTTCATATAATTATACAACACTTTCCGGATAAATCATAGGGTTTCTTGTCATCTTTTTTGAGAAAGTTGTAATTTATGGGAAAAGGGGTGGGTAAAATGACTGTGGGTGCAGGGGCATCCCTTCAGCGATGGGTCTCCTCCAAGAGCATGCCCGGGCCATGTCGTCCTCCTTGTCCGCCTTCCTGGCACTGAATCCTTACAGAGATTTCCATAGCCTCGCATTGATGCAGTGGGGAAGGGGCTTGTTCCCTGCTTTTCGTCCATAAGTTTCAAGTTCCATGGGATATAGGCTCCCGCCAGGGAAAAGAGCTTGGTAGTCTTTAGAATTATTTCGGAATTTCATTCATTTTCTAACAAAATGAATGATTCAGCGGGCACTGGTTTGACGCAGAAAACGAAGGAGAGCAATACCGTCTCTGTCTCACCAACCAGGAAATGGACAGGGCCGATGCCCCAATATCGCTTTGGAGGATCGGCCCGGACTTCGTTAAGGCGAAGGGGCTGGGGGCCTATCTGTAAGGAAACCTGCATCCCACCGCATAGATAGGTATGGTATCGAACCTGTCGCCATGCCCGCCGGGTGTCGTTTGGGCAACTATGCCTTTATCTATGAGATGATTATCAATAAACACTTTCAGAGACAATGGGTTCCCGCCTCTGGTCTTTACTTCTATTCCATAGACGACCCTGTTCGAGTCAGCCACCATGAAATCCAGTTCATATTGACCGTAAACGGAAAAACATACATTGCTTCCTATCACTTTTCTTTCCGCAATGCCATGATGGAACAGCAGCCGCAGCTCATTGAACACGAATGTCTCAGTCAGTATGCCCTCTATGGCGCTTTCGTCCAAGGTCGTCATTTTTGACAGATAGGCCACCAGCCCGCAGTCAGAAAAATACATCCGCCTGCTTCTGCTTATGTTCCTGATGTCCCCGTTCACGGCCAAATCGCACTTGCACAGGATGCCTGCATAGGTCAGCCACACGACTGCGTTGGCCACCTCATCTTTATTGACGATAAGGCTTGTGTTATCCTTTGCTATCTTGCTGATCAACTCCAGATAGCCCTTCCCTGTCCCGCGCTTTTCATGGCACCTTTCCTCTAAGGCTGATATATATACCGACTCGAAAATCTCTGCTTCCCGCGGCTGGCTGAAATAATTCTGTGACTCGCGCTTGAATATCCGGAGCAGGTTGCCTATCTCTAATTGGCTGTCCTCTATGCTCTTCGTCTTGATATATCTTTTGACTACCTCTGGATATCCGCCTATCTGCCTGTATATCCCATACAGCTCATTTAATCTATTGTAGTGTTCCTGATTTCCAGAACCGTATAAATCGATTCCCTCCAACAGTTTTTCGGCTTTGAATATCCGCGTGAACTCTTTGAAGCTTATGGCGCCCATATCTATAAATGCCAATGTCCCGGCTGGCAGGAAGAATCCGTTTTTGCCTAATACGGTTCCCAGATAGCTGCCGGTCACGGCTATATCGCAGTTCAAATCGCGCCTTAAATCCCTTATGCTGTTGTACACCTCGGCGCTGGTCTGGATTTCATCTATGATCAGTATCGTGTCCCTGCTGTCTTTATACCTGGGAAGGTTGGCCCTATAGCAATAATCGGCAATGCCTAATAGCATGTTGGGCATCTTTGCTATCTTTGTGAACCCGAATCTGTCCATCGCCAGGTTCACATATATGACATGCCCATAGTTTTTATATGCGAACTTAAGCAGCTCTGTGGTCTTCCCGACCTGCCTGGGGCCGTCTACCTGCAGCACCTGGGCATATCCAATCTTCCTCCAGCGCTCAAACTCTTTCTGCACGTCCCTCCTGAACTGGTTTTCCTGTACAATCTTTTTATAGGCAGCTTTAATGACGACATCGCCGTAATAAGCCTCCGGCAATGCTTCCCTTTCCCTGATTTCACCATTCTCCTGTACTGCAAGGTTATCGACCTCATATATTTCGGCCTTGATGGTTTCATTCGAAATGAATTGATTATCTATCATAAAGCCTATGGCTTTATCATCCTCATCCTTTACGCTGTGTGTCGCCATCATTTTCATGTTGCCTGATTTCATGACATTACCCCTGTTTGCATGCCTTTTTACGCTTTTCATTCTGAATTTTCTGATTTCATTTTAAGATGGTTTTTCGTAGAATGCAATACCCTATCATATTATTAGGAAATTTTATTTGACAATCCCCACCATCTGTATTATGATAATTATGTCAACGATTCATCTGTGAAAGGTGCAGATCGCACGTTCGGGCAGTTTCTGCCGGATTCACTCACACGCATTGGCAGGGACGGCCTATGGGTCATGCATGTCCTTTGCCACATTATTTTCGGAAGGAGAATAGAAAATGTTAGAACAAAAAGACTTGGAGATGATTGCCGAAATCGTGGCCAAAAAAATGGAACCAATCAAGAAAGATCTAAAAGAGATTCAGTTAACGCTTGAAAATGAAACAAACCGCAACATAAAAATTGTTGCAGAGGGACATCTTGATTTAAGTCGAAAATTGGATGAAGCATTGAAAGTTGAGAACGAAAAGGAGATGCTGTTGGTACGGGTAAACATTCTTGAAAGTGATGTCAGGCGGTTGAAAGAGAAGGCTGCAACAATAGCATAAGATTATAAAATGGCACAAAGAAAGGAGCCTTATGGTAGGAGAAAAATTCTCGCTAACGCAGTATTCCGTCAGCGCCATTCTGGGCCTGATTGAAGCCGGTCAGTTCGTGATACCTGAGATACAGCGGCCCTTCGTCTGGAAACGGGCCCAGGTAAGGGATTTGATCGACTCCCTTTATAACGGCTACCCCTACAGGCTATATCATTACCTGGAAGAATCCTGACATACATACAAAGGATGGTTCCGTGTCGGGCGGAAAACATGTGCTGATAGACGGCCAGCAGCGCATCACCGCCATCATGGCGGCGAACCTGGAGACCTCATCCGTCAACAGCCCGGCGTTCAACACGTTCCTGGCAGCCCAGATTCACTTAAACTGCAGTTCCCTGTTCATACGGGGAACCATGATTTCTGACTTACTGGACATATCAGGGG
>NZ_CAPDXS010000143.1:0-9111 GCF_948601915.1 uncultured Acetatifactor sp.
ATCCCTGATGCCGGAAAGGAGGCATATGAGGCCGGTTTATGTGTGCCAGCTGGAGGAGCGGAAACAGATGGAGGTCAGGAAGCTGCTGGAGGGGCTGATTCTCCACGGCTGCGGCGGTGATAAATCCGAAGTGGAGCGGTATTACGGCATGAGCCTTGAGGAAGCCGTACAGAACGGCATGGACTCCAAGATTGTGGATCTGGACTATATCATGGTGTTCTATGCGGAGGAATATGATTCTGGAAAAGCGGATGAGGAATTTCGTCTGATGGATGCCGCCGTAATCTCCAGCATTTTAAAAGAGGCGAGAAAAGCTGATGATGTACCGCCATTTGTCTATCCCTGCGGCCGGATGGAGGACAGGGTGGAGCTGCAGGAGGATGAGTGGGAACGGTAAAATGGAGGTGTGCAGAAAGACTGGCACATTTCCGGAGGGCTATAGATGATACTTCGCTCTTCGGGAGCGGAGCGACCTCTGTCCCGATGCCATGCAGAGGGGACTTGCAAGCCAACCGGAGGCTGGCTTTGTTAAGGCAGGAATAGGTTTGTGAAACAAACCGGGGAAACACCGTACAGGCAAAGCCTGTACCCTTGTTAAAAGGGGATGGAGCCTGTTAAAAAGCTGTTAAGTGGGCAAGGGCCAGCAGACAGGGGATTGAGGAGAAAAGCGAGAGAATCCGGCAGCCGGAGACAACGGAAAGGAGCCGCCATAAATGACGGCTCCACGGTTACAAAATTACCAGGATTGCTCCTGCGTTTACAACATCATACTAGCACAAATGAGCAGGGTTGTCAAACGATTTTGTAAGCCATTTTAGGATATGCTGAAAAGCTTCAGGTTATGCCGCAGGATTTGAGCCTGTCGCTGATCTCTTTCAGCACGGCTGGCCTGACATCGCCGATTTTTTCAAAATGCACCCTGGACAGGCTGACCTGGGTGATCCTGGTGACGTTTGCATAGCGTGGCATTTCGGGGAAGCCGTACACCTTGTCCACCCTGACGCTGTATTCCATGTTCTTCGGGACCTGGGAGGAAAGCGGGATGACGACAAGGGAATCTTTCAGGTTCTTCAATATGATTGCCGGGTGACGCCCGCCAAATTCCGTTCCGATGTTATAGCCGAAATCCACCCAGACGACAGCCTTGCGTATCAGGACAAGGGAGCGGGCGATGAGCATGACATCTTCATCGGGTACGGCATCTTTCCTGACGGAAATGATGTACTGGTCTGTCTCCCCATCATACCTGTAGTATTTTCCCACAGTCTCCTGCTTGTCTGCATGGAGCCACCGGAAAGAAGAGGGCTTTATGGTATTGGGGAGTGCAGAGGCTGGTATCTGGAAAGACTTTTCATCTGAAATAAGATTTGTCTTGAGGTTCGTCCATTTATAGTATTCATTGGCCAGCTTGACGGCTTCAGGTTCTGACGGATCTATATGGGAGAAATGGCCATGGAGGGTGGAGAGCATCTCCTTAAAGGACTGGCCGGCATCTTCCAGGGTGGCAGTATGTTTCATGGGAAGCTCCTTTCGGGATGATGGCTCTATTGTATCAGATTGCATGGCAGAATACAACAAAAGATGACAGAAAATGGGATGACAAGGAGGGAGGAGCCTATGGCAAAACGGGACGACCGCATCATCACTTCGGTCTATCTGACAAAGGAGATGTGCAGCCAGATTGACAAGATGGCGGACAGGGAGCATATCTCCAGGAACGAACAGATCCGGCGCTACATTGAGAAAGGGCTGGCGGTGGAGGGGTACAGCCAGGACATCGACCTGATCGCCGGCATCATCCGGCAGGAGGTGCAGGCGGTCTACCATATCGAGGACATCAGGGCGGTGGTGGAACAGCAGGCCAACCGCATTGCAAAGATGCACATGAAATCCGGCAAGGTGGATGCGGCGGCATTCTTCCTGCTGGTCAAGGTGCTGATGAACGTGGCCCATGAGGGGACGGAGGAACAGTTTGACCAGATGCTGTCGGAGGCGGTGGCCCTGGGGGTGGACTACATGCAGAAGAAGGACTTCCAGATCAACAGCTTCCTGGCGGACAGCGGCAATCTGCGCCGGATTGCAGATAAGTTATAAGTGGGACAGTGAGAAAGATGGAGCTGTGTCAGGGCGGCATATGGGAACCGACACGAAAAGGAGAGGGAAGACATGACAGGCTTTGAAAGATTTCAGCAGAAAGTAAAGGACGGGATCCTTGCCTATCTGCCAAAGGAGTACCGTGGAGCAGAGGTGGACATCATCCATGTCCGGAGGAACAATGACCAGAAAGGTGTGGCGATGGCCATAAAAAGGGAGGGCCAGTCCACGCCCGCCAGGATATACCTGGAAGAGTATTACAACAGGTTCCCGGACTGGGCATCGGACAAGGCCATCCTGCAGGCAGTCGCGGCGGGCTACCTGGCGGAGGAATCGGAGATGGGATGGAAAGCGGAGATGGCGGAGGCCATAAAGGACTTTGGTTCCATAAAGGGCAACATCCGGGTGCAGGTGGTGAACAGGGACATGAACCGGGAGGGCCTGCGGGGCTGCCCGAAAAAGGAGGTGGAGGGCACGGACCTTGTGGCAGTGTTCCAGATCATCCTCTATAAGGAGGGGGAGGAGCATGGCAGCGTAAAGGTGACGGACAGGATGATGGAGGGATGGGGCATAGACATGGAGTCCCTCTATGGGACAGCCCTGGAGAATACCGCGGCCCAGGCCCCCGCGCGGATCAGCAGCCTGATGTATGCATATTCCGGCGGGGAGGAGTCCCTGGCGCCGGAGGAGGTCTTTTCAGAGGAACAGGAGCTGTACGTCCTGACGAACCCGCAGAGATGGGACGGGGCGGCCGCCATGCTGTACCCGGGGCTCCTGCAGTCCATTGCGGAGGCCACCGGTTCCAGCTTCTACATCATGCCCTGCAGCGTCCATGAGGTGATGCTGGCAAAGGAGGGAGATGGGAGGGACGCATGGGAGCTCCAGAGCATGGTCATAGGGAGCAACCGGTACGAGCTCCCCCCGCAGGAGATCCTGTCGGACCAGGTATATTTCTATGACGGCAGGGAACAGAAGCTGTCCCTTGCCACGTCCCCGGAGGAGGCACAGGGGCTCACAGGGAGGATAGGGATGCTCCCAGCCGGATATGGGGGGATGGGGACAGGAGGCATGGAAGAGGAGATGGAGAGGTAGGAGGGGACATGGACGTAACACGGCACTACAGGGAGATGGCCGCATGGACGGAGGGGAGGAAGCCGGTCTTCCCCTGCCATGCGGCACGGATATGGAGCGGCAAAGGAGACGGCATATGATAACGGCGGTATTGGAGCATAGAGGGGATACACTGGTGACGGAGCTGCCCTGCGGGCTGTATGAACTACAGGCGGAGCTGTCCAGCATCGGCATCACATGGCAGTCATCCTCCCTGCCAGTCTCAGGCACGGAAGCTGTCCATGTGGAGCTGGCAGCGGATGGCCCGGTGGGGGAGATGGTGCTGTCCCATATGGGATGTACGGACCTGTTCCTGGACCTGAACAGGGTATGCCAGGAAATCGAAAGGGTATGTCCTTTTGGACATGACGGATTCCTGGACATGCTGTCCCCAAAAGACGACCCGGCCCATGACCACTATCTTCTTTACAGGAAATATGAACAGGCACCGCCGAGCACAGCTACGGGGCTCAAGTACCTGGAGGAAGAGGCAGGGCGCTACCGCGCCACCATGGAGAGCTATAAGCGCGCCTGGCTGACAGAGATGGAAGAAGAGGAACCCGGAGGGACGGATGACAGCTGGAAATATGAAGAAGAATGGGAGCGGTAATGCTGGTGGAATATTCTCTTTCGGATGGGAGGTGACGGCATATTTCTCTGTTGGTCTATAAGCAGCGGTTCCAGAACCCCAACTATAAAAGCACGGCCAGCAGGAACTACGCCCATGTGCGATATATTGCCACCCGGCCCCGGGTGGCGAAGAATGAGGGCATGGATCACGGGCTGTTCGGCTGCCTGAGGCCGGGGACGTCCCTGACGGAGTTTCCGGACTGGAAGGACGTGGCGAGGCTGGTCTATCAGAATTCCCGGCGGCATGTCACCATGTACCGCAGTGTGGTCTCCTTTGGGGAGGATACGGCAAAGGAGCTGCTGCTGACGGACAAAAAGGCATGGGAGAGGTATATCGAGAACCATATCCGCACCATTGCGGAGAAGAACGGCATCCGGCGGGAGCATTTCCAGTGGGCGGCCGCCCTGCACAGGGAGAAGAGCCATCCCCATCTCCATGTGGTGTTCTGGGACGATTCCGATGAAAAGGCTAAAATCAGGAATCCCTTTACCCATCCGTCCATTCCGAACAATATCCGCAGGCAGATGATAAAGGACACCTTTGCCGGCCGGATAAGGGCTTATGGGGAGGAAAAGACTAAAGCGGCGGCTGGCCTGCGGAAGATTAGCGACAGCCTGGTGGATGACTTCGAGCGCCATATCCGTCTGCTGGGAAATAAGAAATATCAGAAACTCCGGGAGGAATATAACCTGGATGCGGAGCTGGCGGAAGACTTTGATTTTTCCGATAATACGCTGAATGAGACCGCCGACAGGGTATTCCGCCTGAAATCCGCACTTCCCCCAAAAGGCAGGATTGCCTACCAGCTGCTGCCGGAGGAACTGAAAAAACAGGTGGATGCGCTTACGGCTTATCTGCTCTCCCGGGTGCCGGAGCTGAAAAAGCTGCGGGAGGATTATGTGGAGAGCAGGATGAAGATGGTTCATCTGTATGGGGGCAGCGGGGAATACATGTCATCTCAGAGGAAGAAGTTTGAGGCCGAGGCGGACAGGATTATTGCCAACCGGATTCTGGGGATGGTAAAGACTTTGAACCGCCTGGATGACGAGGGCAGGGCGGCGGAGTACCGGGAGGGGCGGAGGAAATATTATGTGGAGCAGATGGTTCTGGAGATGCTTGACATGCTCTCTTCCCTGGTGGATACCAGCTGCCGCCAGTATGATGATTTTGAGAAAGCATGGCAGGGGGAACTATCCAAGGAGGCCAGGAAGGAGCTGTATCTGAAATATCAAGATAAGGGATACGAGCATTAGGCCGGAGTGTGGGCGGATGCAGGATGAAATGCTGTAGTAATTGCAGTAGATATTCTGGCTTCGTGAACTGGCAGTATCCTTTATGGCTGGCATGGCAGGTCAAGGAAAGATTGCCATTGCGCTTACTATAAGATAATCAGCAGGAGGGAGATGTGAATGAAAAGCAAGACGGAATTTTACCAGGCGTTCTTTGAGACACTGGAGAAAAAGGGGTTTTCCATCCGGCCGCCGTCCTCGCCGGATTATGTGGCGGACATTTACCATAAGAACCGGCAGATTGCCTTTTACGGCAGGCAGGACACCATTATCAAAAATCCCTTTGTGGAAGTGGAGGAAAAGCTGATGGAGCGGCTGCAGGCGCTGGCAAAGTCCACGGCCATCGGCTGCGGCATCTGCTCCGACCGGCCCTATGATGAGGATGCCGCTGCCCAGGACAGAGGCGGCCTGGTGAAGATTAATGAGCATAATGGCGTGGTCCTGGTGTGCAAGCAGCATCCCATCTTTGACTATGTGCTGTCTACTTACCGGAAGGACATGGAGCATGGGGGAACCCCCATCCAGAGACAGTATTTTTATAACAAGGAGGCGGCTTTTGAGGATTTTGCCATGCGTAGCGGCCTGGTGGACGGGAAGAAGCTGTTTACAGAGACGGAACTTAAGATTCTCCATGCAGGGCTTGTGAAGCTGCGGACGGAGGACCAGGAGCTGGATAGAGACGGCATGGAGTCTGTGGCGGCGCTGGTGGAACGGATTGAGGACATTGTGCCGGAACTGGGGAAAAAGGAGAGGACATTTGATTTCATGAAGCTGTTTTCGCCCCTTGAAAATGTGAGGGAACGGTAGGGAACTCTCGTGAGGTGGCACTTTGGGTGCTGGATATATGCATGGTGCTGCCCTGCCAGGACAGGGGAAAGCTGCCGGGGTAAGCCGGTCAGCTTTTCAGGAGCTTTGCCATCTGGAGCAGGGCCTGTGCTTTCTCTTCCGGCAGGACACGGACGCTTTCCAGAAGCTCCCGCTCAAAAGCGGAAGGGTACATCACTTCGGCATCTCCATTCAGAAATTCGGGGAGCGTAGTGCCGAGGCAGGAGAGGAGCTTCTCCAGTATGTAGACGGAGGGCTGGTTCTCGCCCCGCTCAATCTTGTGGATGTAGTTTTCGGACACATCGGATTCTTTGGAAAGACGGTATACGCTGAACCCTTTGCCGGTCCGCAGCTTTCGGAAACGGTTTGGAATATCAATCATGGCTGTCACCCTTTCTTGCCTATGCAGATTTCCGGGATTGGAAATCTGTTGGAACCAGGCTCCAGACCTGCGGTCTGTCGTTGAATCAGTAGGCTTGCAGTATTGAAACCCACTGAAATCAGACTCCAGACCTGCGGTCTGTTGTTGAATCAGTAGGCCTACGACACTGGAAAGCCACCGAGAACAGACTCCAGACCTGTCGGTCTGTCGTTGAATCAGTAGGCGGAGCCTACTGATTCATATTATGGGTGATAGCTGAACAAAAGATAATACAAATAAAATGATTGAAAATACAGATATATTGTTGTATTATGGAAGAACGGAACGAAAGAACAGCCTCGCCGCCAGAGCGGGAGGGCTGTCAGTCATGGCCTTTGGGGACGGGCGGCCGAATCTCGCCCTCTGCCTGCTCCACTTCCCTGATATGCTTCAACAGGACATATTCGATATAGTTCGTCATGGAGCGGTGCTGTGCGGTGGAAAGCGCCCCGATTTTGTCAAAGACCTCATCTTCCAGTCTCAGGGTAAATACCCGTTTGTTTGTAGCCATAAGATATATCCTCCACTTGCTTGTCATCAGATATATTTTATGGTATTCTTTATAACTATTATACAGTCACTTGACAGCTAAGTGATATCAGATTAAGCTAAAAGAAAGGAGAGTGATGTTATGCACCAGCCACCACAGGGGGAATCCATCTGGGGGATCATCAATACCTGCGTGGAGATCGCACTGAATGTCTACATGATTGTGGCAGTGGACGGGCAGGGCATTGAGAGGGAGGGTGTCATGATACGGAAAAATGCCGTAAAGGACACCCTTTCAGAGAAAGCCGCCGCCATGGGGAGGGAGGATGGGGACTGGCTCTGTTTTGACGAGGACAGAAAGGACATCCCGGTGTATGAAGTGCTGCAGAGGCGCATGGCGCTGTGCAGGAGGATGGAATCTGTCGTGATGAAGCAGATGGAGGAGATCCGGAGGGACGGGAAGCTGTCCCTGACGGACTATTTCGGGGAATGTGCGCCGCCGGTGGAGACCCCTGCCGGGAGGGTGGATGACATGCTCCATGTGCGGAACGGCATCTACATGACCCAGGATGGGGAGAGCATGAAGTTTGCCGTCCATGAGGCGGTGGCGGACTTTTTTTTGTCCCCCATGGCGGCGGAATGCGGGAGCAGGCAGGGTGACTACCTGTTTTACGACACCGCATCCAGCGCCGTCATGCTGAATGAACTGAAGAACGTGTTTGACGAGGTATCGGCGCTGGTCATCACCGAGGACAGCCTGTATGCCACCCTTGACCAGAAATTCCCCGCCTATAAGCAGCTGTACAATGCCTGTGTACCGAAAGAAGAGCAGATACCGGAGGTGGATGCCCCGGCAGAACTATTCCTTGCGGTGCAGCTGGAAGCAGCCAGGGACAGGGAGGAGCAGGAGAGCCGGCCCGTGGAAGAGGAAAGGTTAGAAGAGCAGGAGGAAGAATTCGGTGAACAGATTGACTATGATATCAGATAGGAGCTTAGTGCAGAAAAGGCACACCATGAAAAATAAAACTATATAAAGCCATCATGGAGAAAAGGAAATAAAATAAATCTTCCCTTTTCGGAAGTGCGTATCCATTAAGAATCCGTCTGCAAATATTCATTGCATGTAACCGAATAATACTTTATAATGACGTGTGTAAATAAGGATAAAGTGGGGGTAATTAATATGGATTTCTTTAAGGCATTGGGAAACAATCTGAATTATAAAGATAATTTACAGCTTGATGCGTCATTCACGGTAGCTCATGTTAATTATGATAAATCGCCGATATTTGGTGAGATTGATGGTAGGAATCTGGCAAAAGGTTCAAGAAAGAATAGTTTATCATCTGAGGAGAAAATGGATGACGTTATTGGGTATATAAATTCATTCGATGGGACAGAAAATGATTTTAAAAAGGACGATCGAATATCACTATGGAAGAGTTATTGGATAGAGTATATAAATGCATTTGATAAACTTACAGATTTGCTGCCAAGTTCGATAGTCACAATTTATGTTGGCAGACAAGCGATTGAGATTGGGTTTAAATATTTACTGCTCAAAAAAACTGGGCAAATAAATATGACACATGATTTAGGGGAGTTATCTAATTTGTTCTTAACAGAATATAATATTAGTGATAGCTACATGGATTGTGTGGATGTGTTTTGTGAAAAGTTTTGCAAGTATATTGAGGGTGGAAATGTCGAATATTTTAGATACCCGGAGTATAAAAGGAACACATATTTTGCAGGCAACCGTTTGGACATAAGTTGGTTATCTTATAATTTTGCTTTAATTATATTGAAGTTATTTCACTTTGCTGATTTAGACACCGAAGCGTAAAAGAAAGTGTTTTTTGAAAAAACGAAAAGAGTACCATATGCTCCAGCTGTAGCATAACTAAATGGATGTAAACCGAGTAGCATACTATGCATTAAGTTTGGCAATGGGAATACTTTTTCAAGAAAATATTGAAAAAGTAGATTCTATCTGATATATCAGATAGAAAGTCTGCCTTTCTCATTGGTGCGTATCTAAGCCCTTTCAATGTCATATTGCCACGAGAGGACGAGGAATACAAATTCCTGCAAGTCAAAAATGAGGGAATCTAGCGAGACGGAAAACGAACTGACCGGGGAAGAATGTGCGGCTCTCTAATGGAGTTGAAGAATCAGATTATGGACATGGTGGTCTTCCATGGTTGCTACGACAGCATAGGGCATCTCAAAAAGCAGATATTTATGACGGA
>NZ_CAPDXS010000143.1:9121-13608 GCF_948601915.1 uncultured Acetatifactor sp.
GGATTGAGGGAAAGGACGGTGTTGGCATAGAGCAGATGCTGCCTTTTACATAGTTTAGACAAACAAAAATGCTATATATTGAATTGTTTTAGAAACATAAATGCAAAATATTGTTGACAAATTTTGAAGACTGATTTATTCTGAAGGAAGAGAACATACATTCTGGTGTTTACTAAAGATAAGCCAATTACTTTTGTGGGAGAGGCGGCTTAAGCATAAATTAGTAAATATGAGGATGTATTTTTAATTCAAAAATAACGCAACTGAAATAACATTAAAGATTTGATATGGAGCACAAATATGAGAGAACAATTATTGCTTTTGATTAGAATCTCAAAACCTGAGTACAACAAAACACTATATAAAGACTATAAATTGTATATGAATCCACAAGTGGCTTTTAAGAAAGGTAATATGACAGCCGGACAGATAGATATAATGGAAGGTGCTATAACAAATGTCCCAAGTAAGATTTTATATTCAACTGATGGTAAGAAAACTTGGAAGTTACTTGGCGAGACTAAATTGATGTACAAAAATAATAATGCATATATTTATTGTATGTATGGTTTAAAGTACGATGAAAAATACTATGACGCCGAAAACAATAAATATTTTTATAAGATACCATGGAGGTACATTGAGCCATTATGGCAAGGAGATGGTACCGAAATGATGGTTATAATGAATACTTCTATCTTTATAGCTAAATTTCACGAAGCCGCTGAAAAATATGGATTGTCCCATGCTTATGGGAAAGTTCATTATGATTTAGATGAAAAGCTATCTGATATTGACTATTTGAATTCAGCAATGAGCGATATCTTTGAATCCGTTTATCACAAAATAGCTGATGGTTATGAGTTACAGAAAGAGGTTAGATTTTCTGTCATATGTTCCAACAAGCCAGACCATTATGAGTTGCAATTAGAAAACGACCAGAAATTGCGATTTACACTAATACCATTATCTTTTGGAAAAGATATAGGTGTAGAATTATCAGAGTTAGAATTTGATGATGTGTTGGGATTACCTGTACGATTTTCTGATAAAATTAAATTCTATGAATCACAGTAAACCGATTTAATTATTTTTACATAGCCGAGAGGTTTTCGTTCACCGAAAGCCCCTCGGCTAAATTCATTTATCGAGGTGAGATTGATTTGAAAATGGTATACCTTGCCTCCCCCTTAAGAGGGGACTATGAGGGCAATATCAAGAAAGCCGTGGAATACAGCAGGCTTGTCAGCGAGTGCGGGCTGCTGCCGCTGGCTCCCCACATCATCTTCAGCCAGTGGTGCAACGACACCATCCCGGAGCAGCGGGAACAGGGGCTGAAGCTGGGGCTTTCCCTGCTGGAAAAGTGCGATGAGATGTGGGTGATGGGAAAGGAGGTCAGCCAGGGGATGCAGGGGGAGGTGGATTTTGCACGGGAGCACGGCATCCAGACTTATTTTGTCCCCTATCCCACGCTGAAAGAGTATTATCCCATCAGTACCGATGGGATACGCCTGCTGGATGGGCGGGACTGCATAGGGGAAGGCATTAAGGAAGATATGGAAGGCAGGTTCGTGCTGCTAAGCTACGAAAGCCTGAAACCGGAATACCGCAATGCCGGGAACCAGCTTTGGACTGCCACCCACGGCCCAGGATGCCGGGCGGGCGGAGGGAACTTCAGCGACACCGTCCACCTGGTCCATCCCATAGACCGGGACAGGATGGCGGTATCCAGACGGGAGATACTGGGATTTCCCAAAGAAGAGACTGTAGAGATGCTGAAAAATGCCTATCCGGATTTTGTAAGCGGGATCGTCGGATACAGGCAGGAGGAAGAAGAGGAAATGTGCCAATGAAGAAAAAGGAAAAGCTGATATTAAGCGCCATCGTGCTGGCAGTGGGGACTGTCCTGAACCTGTTCTTTACGGCGGCCCTTCACGGCCTGATGTCCAGGAGATACGATACGCTGACGCTGGTTCCGTTCTTTCAGTGTCTGTCGGGGCTGTTTACCGAGCGTAGGCAGTTATTGCTCTTCCTTTCCTTTGAGGGGTTCCTGGCACTGTGCTGTATCCTCTTCTGGGTGCAGAACAGCCGAAGCTACCAGAGCGAGCTTGTGAGGGTTGCCGGAGATATCTATACCCCGGCTCCGTCCGGGCAGTACCAGCATGGTTCATCACGGTGGCTGAAAAAGGAGGAGAGGGACGGGGTATTTGCGACCCAGGTGATTGACCCGCATAACGAAGTAATCCGGATGCTTCTGGATACAGGCTATGAGGACCTGCCGTTTCTGGAAAAGGAAAGCGGTACAAAAAACAGGGAAGAGGATACCGGACAGGAGAAAGCAGGGAGCGTGCCGGAGGACAGAACGGCAGTTCCTAATATTCTTTCGTCCGTTCCTATAAATCTATCAAGGGCAAAGGAGGATGAAGATTTTGAAACGGTAGAGTATGTGGTCTCCCTTGCCGACATCGGCAGACAGGGGGACGGAAAGGAGGCAGAAAAAACGCCGTCTGGAGGGGAGACAGCGGAAAAGGAAAAGACGGGAAAGGAAAAGGCAGAAAAGGAAAGGGAAGTGGGGGCAGGTTCCGGTGACAGGGGAGCCGACCCCTATAGACTCTTCCCCAAAGGCGGCATCGTGGTGGGGATGGAGAAGATGGGGAACCGGGAGAAGCTGTACCTGATTGGGGACGACACCCACACCCTGACTATCGGCGCCACCCGCTCCGGCAAGACCCGTTGCCTGGTCATCCAGTCCATCTGCTCCATAGCGCTGTCCGGGGAGAGCCTGGTCATCAGCGACCCCAAGGCAGAGCTGTACCACTACACGGCGGACTATCTGAAGAAGCTGGGCTATGAGGTCATCTGCCTGGACTTCAAGAATCCGGAGAAGAGCACCCGCTACAACCTGCTCCAGCCGGTGATTGACGCCATCAACGAGGACGATGTGGAGCGGGCGGAGATGTACGCCTGGGACATCACCAACATCCTGGTGGGGGACAACACCTCCAACGAGAAGATATGGGAGAACGGGGAAAAGTCCACCATAGCGGCGGCCATCCTCTGTGTGGTGGCGGACAACCGGAAACGGCCGGAGTACCAGAACCTGACCAACGTGTACTGGTTCATCGCAGAGATGAGCAAGTCCGTGGGAGGGAAGACGCCCATGAGCGAGTACATGAAGAAGCTCCCGGCAAAGCACCCGGCGCGGGCATTGATGTCCATCGCGGAGGTGGCACCCAGCCGTACCAAGGGCAGCTTCGACACATCTGCCCTGACTACCCTGCGCCTGTTCACCAGCCGCTCCGTCTATGCCATCACCCATAAGAGCGATTACAACATAGCGGATATCGGCAGGAAGAAGCAGGCATTGTTCCTAATCCTGCCGGATGAAAAGACCACATATTACCCCATCGCCAGCCTGATGGTGTCCCAGCTATATGAACTGCTGGTGCGCCAGTCTGATTTACGGGGTGGCAGACTGGAGAACAGGGTGAACTTTGTTTTGGATGAGTTCGGGAATTTTACGAAACTGAATGATTTCACCAACAAGCTGACGGTAGCCGGAGGCCGGGGCGTGCGGTTCAACCTGTTCTTGCAGAGTTTTGAGCAGCTGACCCAGAAATACGATAAGGAGACGGCGGCCATCGTCAAGTCCAACTGCCAGACCTGGATCTATCTGCAGGCGGACGATAAGGAGACTCTTCAGGATGTATGCGACAAGCTGGGGAAATACACCACTTCGGCCTATCAGTTATCCAGCCAGCACGGGCGGTATGTCAATCCCAGCAGCTCCCACAGCATCAGCCTTGTGGCAAGGGAGCTTCTGACCACGGACGAGATACGGCGGATTTCCCGGCCCAGCCAGATCGTCATCAGCAGGGCGCACCCGGCCATGATGAACGCGCCTGACCTGTCCCAGTGGTATTTCAACCGGATGTGTGGGCTGGGAGACCCGGAGCATAACCGGAGGGTGAGGGAGGCCAGGGAAAAGGCCCGCCCGGTGCTTTCGGCCAGGACGGAGGAGATTCCCCTGTGGAATATCTGGGTGTATTACACCAAAGACCTGCAGCTGAAAGAGGCACAGCAGAAATCACAGACATTCGGGGCGCAGGCCAGCTCCATGTTTTCGTCTGTGAAAGGCTATAGAAGAACAGTAGGAGGTTCAGACAAGAATGAAGAGGAAGATTAAAAACGTAGCGGCAAGGCTTCGGGCGGCAGGTGCCATGGGCACAGCCGCTTTTCTCATGCTGGCGAACAGCACCACGGCATATGCGTCCGGCATCAGCCAGAGCAAGCTTGCCAGGGGGACGGAGAAGCTGATCGGTGATGCCACTACCTGGCTGATGGTGCTGGCCCCTGTGGTGGCGGGGCTCCTGATCATCTACTTCTGCATCCGGCGCTCGGCGGCGGACGAGATGGACCAGAAGAAATGGAACAACCGCATCGTGGCTGCCATCGTCTCCTGCATCGGCGCGGTGCTGGGGAGTGCC
>NZ_CAPDXS010000144.1:0-620 GCF_948601915.1 uncultured Acetatifactor sp.
TGGTTACGTGATAGAGGTCTTACATTTGAGGAACAGCCACTACATAAAACCAAAGAGTATGGTCTCTACAGCGAGTGGGACAATTTGCCCAAAATGAGTTGCCGTCCTTTCAATAAGATAATTATCAAAGGCGATAAGGTTATTAAGGAAGGGATTGACAATCAAGGACGAAAGTTAGCTGTCACAGAAGTGGCTTGGTATAAGAAGCTTCAAGGACTGTCTTTTGATGCCATCCCTACAATATACTCTTATGAGCCGATTTCCATGGAGCTGATTGACGGAAAGAATATCTATGAGTACACCTATTTCTCAGAAGAGCAGAAAAAGTATGCTCTGGAGAAAATTATTACTTGCCTTAAAGATGTCCATAGTCTCGAGTCAGCTCCTTACGATGAAGTAAGCTACAGGGATGCATATCTCGATAAAACTTATGATCGTCTAAAAAAGGTGAGGAATCTAGTACCATTTGCTAATGATTCCGCTGTGATGGTTAATGGAAAGGTATGCCGTAATATCTTTTATCATCAGGAGGAAGTTGAAAGACTGGTGATGCAGTATGCGCCACAGACGTTTGTGCTTCTTCACGGTGACTGTACTTTCTCAAACATAATGCTCCGCCA
>NZ_CAPDXS010000144.1:630-2088 GCF_948601915.1 uncultured Acetatifactor sp.
GCTCCGCCATGATAGAATCCCTGTATTGATTGATCCGAGAGGATACTTTGGTAAAACAGAATTCTATGGTGATGTAGCCTATGATTGGGTAAAGCTTTATTATAGTCTTTTCAGCAATTATGATCAGTTCAATCTGAAACGGTTCAGCCTCGACATTGGTGAGAAAGATGTCAAACTTGAAATATCATCCAATGGTTGGGAAAGCCTGGAAGACTACTTCTTTGAACTGCTGGACGGCGATGTAACCCGTCTACAGATGAAAATTTTGTTGGCGATTATTTGGTTCAGCCTAACCACATATGCATGGGAAGATTATGATTCCATTTGTGGTGCTTTCTATAATGGCCTTTATTATCTTGAAGAAGCTCTTGAGATGGAGAGTGCTTATAGCTATTTCGACAAGACTATGATGCAACTTGAGGATGCGCTTAAAGGAGTGTCTATGGCTGATATGGATCGTCTGATTACGGAGTGCGAGGCTACGCTTAAGTCTGGTCATAAAATTATCGCTTCCGGCTTAGGTAAGAATGTACCTATATGTGAAAAGTTTGAAGGAACGATGCTCTCTGCTGGAATGGACGCACAGTTTCTTCACACAAATTCAGCAGTCCATGGTGATATGGGTATGGTGAAGCCAGGAGACCTTGTAATCATGCTTACAAAGTCCGGAAGTACAGCTGAATCGGTGTACCTGTTTAATTTACTTAAGAAACGAGAAGGCGTGAACCTTTGGCTTCTAAGTTGCAATGAACATGGCACATTGGCGCAGACAATGGAAAAGAAACTAATTGTTCCTCTTGAACACGAGGGTGATCCTTGGAATATTATGCCAAACAATTCGACAACACTCTACTTAATCATTCTTCAGCAAATCGCAATGCAATTGATAAAGAGGATGGATATTACATTAGAGATGTTTAAGCCGAATCATCCGGGTGGAGCGATAGGAGCAAAGCTTGTTAATAGTTAGTATATAGTAAGATGATTATGATATGAATAAGATTAAAAAGTTATTAAATAAATATAATGCTTTTTCGTTACCTTTAAAGGCGACATTATGGTTCACGATTTGTAATTTTTTGCAACGTGGGATAGGCATGATAACTACCCCTATTTTTACAAGGTTAATGCCTACAGAGGAATATGGATTATTTAGTACCTATATTTCTTGGGAAAGCGTTTTATTTATGCTGGTTTCTTTATGTTTATATAAAGGAATTATGAATTTATATGTTAAGTATGAAGATAAAGAATATGTTTTGTCATCAATTTGCGGACTAGAAATATTGATTTCTGTTTTTTGGCTGATTGTCTGCTTAGTCTTTAGACATCAAATTTCAATATTATCAGGGCTCCCTGTTTCGCTTGTTATATGTTTGTTTGTGAGTTTTGTATCGCAGGCAGGATTTCAATGTTGGTCCTTATATAAACGATATACCTATGATTATCGGATTTTAA
>NZ_CAPDXS010000144.1:2098-2588 GCF_948601915.1 uncultured Acetatifactor sp.
GCTAATGACAGGCGGTTCAGCTATTGTTAGTACATTTTCAATAGTGTTTGTTAGTCCTACCGCAACAGTAAGAGCGGAAGCTTCAACAATAGTTTATGCTTTGATTGGAATATTTATCTATTTTCTTGTATTTAGGAAGTCAAAATCTTTTATCGATAAGTATGTTTGGAAATTTGCGCTTGGCTTTTGTATCCCGCTTATGCCACATTATTTGTCAGAATTTATACTTCAGAGTTCTGATAAAATAATGATTAATTATATGTGCGGATCGCATGATGTCGCAATATATAGTATATCTTATGCCATAGGATCTCTAATAGGATTGGTGACTGCAGCAATTAATTCATCTTTCGCGCCTTTTCAATATCAAAAGATTAAATCGGGTGAATTTGATGTTCTGTCTAAACGAGCCAATCAAATATTAATACTTATTGGACTATTACTATGTTTGGTGATGCTTTTTGGTAAAGAGATTGTCTTGATTTTTGGA
>NZ_CAPDXS010000144.1:2598-13540 GCF_948601915.1 uncultured Acetatifactor sp.
ATACTATCATACCGATATGTCTTGGAATATACTTTAATTATATGTTCCAGCTGTTTGCAAGAGTTCAAGAATACTATGAAAGAAAAGTGACGGTTGTAATTCCTAGTATTCTTTGCGCAGCATTAAACCTATTAACAAATTATATATTTATTTTAAGATATGGGTATCAAGCAGCTGCATATACAACATTTGGATGTTATCTTTTGTTCTGCTTTATTCATTTTTTGTTTTATAGGAAAGTATGTAGAGAAATTCTGCACGGAAAGCAGTTGTTTGACACAAGAATCCTATTGCTAATATCTTGTGGAGTGATTCTGGGTGGATGTATAATCGCCATTATAAATCAGTTTATATTAGCAAAGTATTGCTGTATAGGCATAGCCGTTGTTGTGATTATTATTAAACGTCAGAAAATAATTAATGCAGTTAGAATGACGATGTCTAAATAATCTTGCCCTACAGCATGCAATCTATACTTACGGATGACCACAGGAGGATTCATCCATCAGGAGAGGAAATATTAATGGAAAAACTAACACTTTCACCATTATCGCATACATGGATTCTTGATTTCGATGGAACCATCGTTAAGCATAATGGTTATAAAATCGATGGAATTGATTCTCTGCTTCCAGGAGCAGCCGAGTTTCTCGCATCAATTCCAACATCTGACATGATTGTATTCCTAACCTCTCGGACAGAGGAGTATAGATATATAACCGAGGAGTTTCTCCAAGCGAACAGCATTAGATATGACCATATAATCTTTGGTGCTCCCTATGGAGAGCGTATTCTTATCAACGATGACAAGCCAAGTGGTTTGAAAATGGGGATTGCCGTTAACAAGACCAGGGATGAGGTGATGAATCTCGCATTTGAAGAAGATAGAGGTTTATGAAGCACCAAAATATCTGCACGAGTAAATTGTATACTTTTTTCTCCTTAATCTTCCTACAGGCCTCGGTTGCTACAGACTGTTCAGGATTCCACACCAGGTTTTCGTTTTACTATGTTTCTGTATTTCTGCCACAACAATATTCAATCTATTCTTGAATTTCTGTTTATTATCAAACATTGCCCAAAAGATTCTGGGAATTCCCTTGGGAGTGGATGTCTGGTGCTTAAGAAGGAAATCGGTTTCCAGAGATAAATGAAATTTCCCTTGCAATCCACCCTCCGCCATGATACTCTTAACACAGAACAGCAATATGGGGCAGGACAATAAGGGAAAGGAGCATGCGGCAGATGGGAAGATTCGTGAACCCCAGGAACAGTGCATTCCAGGATGTGCTGAATTCCCAAATATATGTCGATAAGACAGGTCTCCTGAAATATACCAACAGTGTGATAGACACTACGGCAAAATTCATCTGCAACAGCCGCCCCCGCAGATTCGGCAAATCCGTCACGGCTGACATGCTCGCCGCGTACTATGGCAGGGGATGCGGCTCGGAGGAACAGTTTTTGGGGCTGGCGATCAGCGAGAGCCCTGATTTCAGGGAGCATCTCAATCGATATGACCTGATTCATATAGACATCCAGTGGTGCATGGAGCCTGCGGGCGGAGCTGAACAGACAGTCTCCTTCATTACAGAAAATATAATAAAAGAACTGAGGGCATATTATCCGGAGGAACTGCCTGACGAGGTCAATTCCCTGCCGGATGCGTTGTCCTGTATCAATGCAGCAGACGGGCGGAAATTCGTTATCATTGTGGACGAATGGGATGTCTTGATTCGTGATGAAGCAATGAATCAGGCGGTACAGGATGAATACATTAGTTTTTTAAGGGGCCTATTTAAGGGAAGCGAGCCATCAAAATACCTTCATCTGGCATACCTGACCGGCATTCTTCCAATCAGGAAGGTCAGGACGCAATCAGCGCTCAATAACTTTACCGAGTTTACGATGCTGGATGCCAGGATCTTTGCAGAATATACCGGATTCACGGAAGAGGAAGTCAGGGAGCTCTGCGAGAAGCATGAAAGGGATTTCGAAGAGGTAAAAAGATGGTACGACGGCTATTTGCTCCAGGACTGCCATGTCTATAATCCGAAAGCAGTCGTGGAGCTTTTGACGTGGAACCAGTTTCGGGGATATTGGTCGGGGACGGGCACCTTTGAGGCGGTTGTCCCGCTGATCAATATGGATTTTGACGGTTTGAAGACAGCCATCGTGGAAATGTTGTCCGGCATGCCCGTGGAGCTGGATGTGTCCGCTTTCCAGAATGATACTGTCAGTTTTGCGAATAAAGATGATGTTCTGACCTATTTGATTCACCTTGGCTATCTGGCATACAACCAGAAAACGCAAACAGCGTTCATCCCGAACGAGGAGATAAGGCGGGAGCTCATAAATGCTGTGAAGCGCAGGAAGTGGGATGAATTCATTACTTTTCAACAGGATTAAACACCAGGCCTTGCATGTAAGGGAGAGAAAAATGTTCCGAAAGAAACAACTACCGCAGAAGGACTATGACAGAGAAAACTGGAAGCCAATCCTGAAATGCAGCATCTGCAACGGCGAGCGGGTAGCAGGCTTCAAGAACATCCACACAGGGGAATTCCGGGAGGAGCTCTTCATCCAGGAGGAGGCGCAGCTTGAGGAATTCAGGCAGCGGTACAAAATCACGGAGCTGCCCAAGGAATACTGAGGAAGGGACTGATATATATGAAAGCCTTTTTATACGGAGTCGTGGAGATCATCGCGCGGATACACAGCTATCTGCTGCGGCTCAACGATGCCTACGAATACAATTTTACCGACAAGGAACTGCATTTCCTGATCATCGGCGCGCTGGGGATGGCCATGATATTCGTGGTGCACCCGGTGTTCAAATGGCTGGCCAGGAACAACCACATCATGGTCATCAGTTGGATATACGTTTTTACGTTGATTATCGTAATCACTTTCGCCATCGAAATCGGCCAGAGGGTGACGAACACAGGGGCCATGGAGTTCGCGGACATCATGTTCGGCGTGCTGGGCTTCATCAGCATGTTCCTGGTGTTCTCCGTGTTCCGGGGAATCTACCATCTGGTCCTGCGGCTGATTCGGCGGGAGGACCAGTATGCGGACGAGTATGAGGATGACGATGAGTGGGAGCGGCTGGGATAGGAGACGATCATGAAATTTCTGCACATCTCAGACTTACATATCGGAAAGCGCGTCAATGAGTTTTCCATGATAGAGGATCAGAAATATATCCTGAATCAGATTCTGCGGATCGCGGAGCGGGAACAGGCCGCAGCCGTGCTCATCGCGGGGGACATCTACGACAAGCCCATGCCCTCCGCGGAGGCGGTGCAGATGTTCGACTGGTTCCTCACCGGGCTGGCGGACCTGGGGAAGACGGTCATCGCGGTCAGCGGGAACCACGATTCCCCGGAGCGGATTGCCTTCGGCGGAGAACTGATGCGGGGAAGGGGCGTATATGTATCGCCTGTGTACCGGGGAGAGGCCCTGGAGGTGGAGCTTCGGGACGAATACGGGGATATCAGCGTCCATCTGCTGCCCTTCCTAAAGCCCGCCACCCTGCGGCATGCGCTGGAGGGCAGGCAGGAGGAAGAGGAGAACAGGCTGCCGGAGAGTTATCAGGAGGCCCTGGAGATAGCTGTAAAACGTATGGAAATAGACGTCAAAAAGCGCAATATCCTGGTGGCCCACCAGTTCGTCACCGGCGCGGGGCGTTGCGATTCCGAGGAAGTGTCCGTGGGGGGCCTGGACAATGTGGATGCCAGCGTCTTCGACGACTTCGACTATGTGGCCCTGGGCCATATCCACAGCCCCCAGTCCGTAGGCCGGGAGACTGTGCGCTACTGCGGCACGCCTTTGAAATATTCCTTCTCCGAGGCAGAGCAGGAAAAGTCCGTCACGGTGCTGGAGATGGGGGAGAAGGGGGATGTGGTTTTGTCCACAGTACCCCTGGTGCCATTGCGGGACATGCGGAAGATCAGAGGCTCCTACGGGGAAGTGATGTCCAGGTCCTTCTATCAGGATACGAACACAGAGGACTATGTGCAGATCACGCTGACGGACGAGGAGGACATCCCGGACGGCTTGCAGAAGCTGCGCACAGTGTACCCGAACCTGATGCAGGTGGCATACGACAACAGCCGCACCAGGCAGGACAGGACAGTGGAGGCCGCGGAGCAGGCGGAGCGGAAATCGGAGCTGGAGCTGTTCGGGGAATTCTTCGAGCTGCAGAACAACCAGCCCATGAGCGCGGAGCAGGCGGCATATATGGAGAAGCTGATCGCGGATTTGAAGTAGAGGACATGCTCCGTCTGGACGGGGCGGCAGGGCCGGATAAAAAGGTGTGTCCGGCCTTTTGTATGAGTGCGCGGCGCAACGCGCAGGGGTGTACGGATGAAACCGGTAAAGCTCGTCATCAGCGCCTTCGGGCCCTATGCGGACAGGACGGAAATAGACTTCGACGGCTTCGGAGGCCAGGGGCTCTACCTGATCACCGGGGATACCGGAGCGGGCAAGACTACCATATTCGATGCCATAGCCTTCGCGCTGTACGGCGAGGCGAGCGGGGACGTGCGCAGATCCGATATGTTCCGGAGCAAGTACGCCAAAGACGATGCGCCCACCTATGTGGAGTTCACCTTCTCCTACCGCGGAAAGGAATATACGGTAAAGCGTAATCCTGAGTACCTGCGCCCCAAGGGGCGAGGCAGCGGCTACACTACCCAGAAGACGGATGCCGTGCTGACCTATCCCGACGGGCGCAGCCCCGTCACCAGGGCCAAGGACGTGACAAAGGCTGTGACGGAGCTGATTGGGCTGGACCGCAGGCAGTTCACCCAGATTGCCATGATCGCCCAGGGGGATTTCCAGAAGCTGCTGCTGGCCGGCACGGAGGAGCGGGGAGAGATCTTCCGGCAGATTTTCGGCACAGGCCTTTACAGGCGGATCCAGGAAGAGCTGAAAGGGGCGGTGAAGCTCCAAAGGGATGCCTATGAGGAGCTGAAGCGCAGCATCAATCAGTTCATGGACGGCATCGTCTGTCAGGAGGGCCCGGCATCGGACACCGGAATGAGGCTTCAGGAGCTGCAGAGCCTGAAGTTCGACGGCAGGGTGGAAGAGGGCCTGGAGCTGTTGGCGGCTCTGTGCGCCGAGGACGAGGACATGCTGAAGGCCATGGACGGACAGCTGGAGCGGCTGGAGGAGGAAATCCGGAGAGAGGACAGGCTCATCGTGGACATCGGCCACAGGGAGGAGCAGCGCAGGGCCCTTCTGGAGAACGAGAGGCAGCAGAAGGCGCTGCGGGAGGAGCTTGCCTGCAGGGAGGAACTCTTCGAAAAGGCCGCCCGGGAACGCCAGGAATGCGGCGCGCTGGAGGAGCGGATGCAGGCCGCCGGAAAGAACTTGGAGAGGTTCGAGCTCCTGGACGGGCTGCAGCAGGCCCGGGAGGCGGGAGAACTGGAAATCGCCGCGGAGAAGAAGCGCCAGGAGGACATCCTTTCAAAGAGGCAGGCCCTGGAGGCAGCCCTCCAGGAGGAGCGGGAAAGCTTCCGGCTCCTGGCGGGGGCAGGGGAGGTGAAGGAGCGCCTGGAGCGGCGGCGCAGCGACATCCTGCGCCAGCAGCAGAGCCTGCAGCGGCACAGCGAAGGGCTGGCCCAGGAGGCGCAGCGCCAGCGAAAGGCGGAGGAATCCATTGCGGAGGGTGAAAAGAGGCAACGGGAGCTTACGGCGGGGCTGCTGGAGAACCAGACCGGAATCCAGGCCCTGGGCGACAGGGACGCCATGCTTGCCGCGGTGGAGCAGATGGGCGAGAGGCTTGAGGGTCAGCGTGAGCTTCTGCAGAAGTTGGCCGGAGAGCAGGAGACGGCTCGGAGGGAGAGCAAAAGGATAGACGATGCCCTGGAGGAACTGAAAGCCCGCAGGGAGGCTTTGGCCCGGGAGGCGGAGAAGGACGAAAAAGAGCGGCAGACTTTAAAGAACATCGGCGAGCTTCTGGTGGCATGCCGCCATGAGGTGGATGAGGCGGAGCAGAGGCTGCGCTCCTGCCGGGAACAGGCCGCTGAGCTGAAGGAGTGCCTGGAGGTCTCCCATGCCCTGGAGCAGGCTTATGGGAAGGTCCTGGAGCAGGCCCGCATTCAGCAGGGCCAGTGGGATCGCTGGCAGGCGGAATGGGAGGCGCTGGGGGATGTGGAGGCCCGGGGATTGCTCCTGCAGCAGCGGCAGGAAAAGCTCCGTGAGGCGGAGAGGATGAAGACAGATTTGTCTTTTGATGCCCGGGCGTTAGAGGAGCTGCAGGGAGAGCTTGCTTCCGTGAGGGAAGAATACCTGACGGTGGCGGAGCAGAAACGGAAGCTGGGCGACGCCTATCGGAGGATGGAGCAGCAGTTCCTGGATGCCCAGGCGGGCCTGCTGGCCAGGGGGCTGGAGGAGGGGAAGGCCTGTCCGGTCTGCGGCTCCCCGCACCATCCCACGCCTGCCCGGGTGCCGGAAGCTGCGCCGGAGAAAGCGGTTCTGGACAAAAAGAAGAAGGAACTGTCTTCTGTGGAGGCCAGAACGGAGCGGCTCAGCGAAAAGGCGGCAAACCTGAAAGAAAAGCTGGCGGATTTGTTGGAGCAGACAGAGAACAGGATGCAGAGCGCGCTTGCCATGACTGTGCTGTGGGAGCAGGGGGGCAGACAGGCAAAGCCAGGCGTAGAGCATTCTGAAGCAGAAAATCCGGATGCCGTCAAAGAAAGGCTGCGGAATCTGATGGACGAGATATCGTCAAATGTGAAATCTCTGGAACGAAAGCTGGAAAAGGAGACCCGTGAGGCCGATGAGGCCTACCGCCGGAAGAAGGAGCTGGACAGGATACTGAAGACGGCTGCCCAGAGCCGGAAGGAACTGGAGGAGAAGAGCCAGGATGCGCAGCAGCGGCTGAACACGGCCAGAGGCCAGCAGGCCGAAAGACAGGCCCGGTGGGAGCGCTTTCTGGCCCAACTGCCGGAGGCGGATTCCGGCGATGGGGAGCCTGACAGGGCCCGGTGGACTGCAGAACAGGCGGAAGCCTTCCTGGGCCGGGCATGCGACAGAAGCCATGCCCGGCTGGAACGGGCGGAGGCCGGGAGGAAACGCCTGGAGGCGCTGGAAGGGAAGCTGACAGAGACGGAGGGACAGAGACAGCGCCTGGAGGCTGCCGCGGCGGAAAACAGAGAGCAGGCCGCAAAGCTGCAGGGCCGTCTGGAGGCTGCCGGGAGACAATTGGCAGAGGAACTTTCCAAGACGGGGGCTGCCGCGGCGGAAGCGGACAGGCTGTTCGAAGCCGGGAAGGAGAGCGGGGCGCGCCTGACGCAGGCCATGGCATCCGCGCAGGAGGATTCGCCGTCATCTGCGGCTCCCGAACAGGCCCTGAAGACGGCAGTGGCCCGATGCCTGTCCCAGGCGGGGGTCTATCTGGACAGCCTGGCGGAATGGAGGAAACGGATTCAGTCGGACATCGCCCGTCGGGAGCGGCTGGAGGCGGACCGGCGCAGGATGGAAGAGCAGCTTGCCCAAATCCTTGCCCTGCTGGGCGAGACAGCGAAGGAGCTTGCGGGAATCCGGAGCAGGAAGGAGGAAAAGGCCGGGCTTCTGAGGGAGAGCCTGGCGGCCTTTGGCGGGAGCCGGGAGGAGCCTGGCGGCCTCGCGGCCGGTGCAGGGAAGGATTTCGGCGGCAGACAGCCCATGGAAGAGGGGCATTCCAGGGCAGAGAAGCAATGCATGGAAGGGGAGCATTCCAGGGCAGAGAAGTATTGTTTGGAAGGGGAGCATTTCAGGGCAGAGAAGCATTCCGTGGAAGAGAAGCAATGCATGGAAGAAGGGCATTCCATGGAAGAAGGGCAATGCATGGAAGAAGGGCATTCCGTGGATGAGCATTCCATGGAAGAGGCCCTGCAGGCGGCGGCCCGTCAGGCCCTGGAAGAGATTTCGAGGCTCCTTGCGGCCCTGGAGGAGGATATCCGGCGAAACCGGCAGGATCTGGCCAGACGGCGGGAGCTGGAGCTTGGCATCCCGCAGAAGGAGGCCGAAAGAGACCGGCTCCTGGAGGAAATCCGGCAGACGGAGCTGAACCTGGCTGCGAAGACCGCGGACAATGCCTCCCGGCAGGGACAGATACAGTCCCTTATGGAGCAGTTGGGGGACGAGACCAGGGAGAAGACCCTGGCGGACATCTCTGCCCTGCGGAACCGGAAGACGGCATTGGAGGACGCCTATCAGTTGGCCGAAAAGAACCTGGCGGAATTCCGAACCAAAAACGAACGCCTGGCCGCGGCCATCGACACCCTGCGCAGACAACTGGCCGCGCAGGGTGCGGATGAAGGAGAGGCCGCCCATGGAAGAGCGGCGCTCCATGAAGAGCAGGATATGGAGACAGTGATTGCCCGGAGGGAGGAAAGCCGACAGGCGAAGAGCGGGCTCAGCGCAAAGCGGGATCAGAAATACGCCGCCCTCTCCCAAAACCAGGAAATCCTCCGGAAGGTGAGGAGCAGACGCGAGGACATAGCCTCTGTAGAGAAAAAATACGTATGGCTGCGCTCCCTGGCGGACACGGCAGGGGGCAGCCTGAACGGCAAACGCAAGATTGAACTGGAGACCTACATCCAGATGACCTATTTCGACCGCATCATCCGGCGGGCCAACATCCGCCTCCTCACCATGAGCAGCGGCCAGTACGAACTGAAACGCCAGCAGGAAGGGGACAACCGCAGGGAGAAGGCGGGGCTGGAGCTGGCCGTGATCGACCACTACAATGCCACGCAGCGCAGCGTGAAGACACTGTCCGGCGGCGAGTCCTTCCAGGCATCCCTCTCCCTGGCCCTGGGCCTGGCGGACGAGATCCAGTCCTATGCCGGGGGCATCCAGATGGACTGCATGTTCGTGGACGAGGGCTTCGGCTCCCTGGACGAGGAAGCTCTGGCGCAGGCCATGAAGGCCCTGCAGCAGCTCACTGAGGGCAACCGCCTGGTGGGCATCATCTCCCATGTGGCCGAGCTGAAGGAACGGATAGACAGGAAAATCGTAGTCAGGAAATGCAGGGACAGGAACGGCGTGGGCAGCAGCGTATCCGTGCAGCCCTGAGGGACAAGGCCGGAGCGGCGGCTCCGGTCTTGTGTGTTTTCCGGAGTCTGAAGCTTGACAAATATATCGTCTGGTGATATATTAATGACAAATATATCACCAGACGATATATCATGGGCGACAGAGACGCATTCCGGAAGAAAGGAAGCGAAATGGAGAAGCAGACACCATTGACAGAGGCACTGTTCTACATCCTGTTGTCCCTGAGGAAGCCTAACCACGGCTACGGAATCATCCAGGAGGTGGAAGGGCTCACTGGCGGCAGAGTGGTGCTGGGCCCGGGAACTCTGTACGGGGCCATACAGACCATGGCGGCCCGGGGATGGATCCGGATATACAGCGAGGAGACGGATTCCCGGAAGAAGAAGGAGTATGTCATCACAGAGCTGGGCAGACATGTCTTCGCGGAGGAAAAAAAGCGTCTGGAGGAGCTTCTGCACAATGCGGAGAAAATGGAGGGGGACACATGGTAAAGTTCAAGCTGTTCATCAATAAGGACGAAGAGACGGAATACCTCAATGAAATGGCGGGGAAGGGTTATGCCATGAAGGGCTTCGCGATGGGATTCTATACTTTTGAAAATTGTAGGCCTGGCGAATACATCTATCAGGTGGACATCACGGAGGGGTTATTCCGGGTGAGCGGAGACTACAGGGACTTCATGCGGGAAATGGGCGTGGAGATCGTATGCCTGTGGGGGCCCTGGGTCATCCTGCGCAAGAGGGCGGAGGAGGGGCCCTTCGTGCTGTATACGGATGTGGAGTCCAGCATCGAACATTACCAGAAAATCAAAAAAGCGCTCAAGATAGCCGTCATCCTGGAGATAGTCTGCATCCTTATGGAAGTGATTTCAGCCGTAGGCGGGACGGACAGGGAGTCCGTCATGCTCCCCCTGGCTGGCTGCTGCCTGCTGGCCGCCATCGTCGTAATCATTGTTCGGGAAATCTGCCGCGTGAACGCCATTCTGGCAGAGCTTAGGGCCAGGATAGGCCAGGAGGAGCCGAGCGGATGCCGGGGGAGCCATAGTCCGTCGCTGATCTTGTGCCTGGGCATTGTGCTGAACGGAATCTGCCTCGCGATGCCGGAACCGGGAGGCAGCGCCCTGTATGGATTCGCAAAAGGTGTCCTGCAGGGCATTGCCCTGATCCTCATGGGCGCAGGAATCGCCATTACCGTGATGGGGCGCAGGGAGTGAGCCGTCAGGAGCGGAGCCGGAACCCGCACGGGCAGAGGGGAAAGGCTTCCTCCGGGGACATGCGGTTATGGGAGCGCCGTGGGGCATTTCGGTGACCATTGCTGCCGCCGTGGGGGATTGCGGCTGCGGCCGGAAAGGGCCGATAGGTAGATGGAGAATGTGATATGTGATGCAAAAAGAGCCGTACTCCTGGCTTTTGGCCGGGGTACGGCATTTTCGTCCAGAAAATATATTACATAATTGTAGCCAACCTCTTTTTTCAGGGCACGGCTGACAGGGAGGCCGGTAGCGAGAGCCGGAACGGGCCATGCTGCCGCTCCACAGCCTCCAGCCTCCGGAAAGAAATGAACTGACAGAATCGAGTGTAGCAATTTTAAAGCATATCTGGTATAATTGAATCGTCACGATATAGATAGGCGGTTATCGCCCCGCAGCTTTGGAACATGTCCGGAGGGCGAAAAGAAAAAGATGCTCCGCAATCGGGAAAGCGACAGGCATTCGATTGCGAACCTGGAAAAAACGGATGGAAGAGGCCCGGTCAATCGTAAACGGGACAGGTTACAGGGCGGAAAACCAGGGATGACCGGCAAATCCGCAATGGATGAATCAAATACCCCGCTGCAAGCAACGGGGTATTTGACCCTCGCGGCATTCGTCAAATGTGCATGCAAGCATGCC
>NZ_CAPDXS010000145.1:0-13418 GCF_948601915.1 uncultured Acetatifactor sp.
GCTCTGCAGCGTTGCAAGCTTGATACCCCGTTGCTTGCAGCGGGGTATTTGATTCGGTTTTGAACAGGGCGATCCAACATTTACGGGACAATGACATGGTCTATGGCAGAGGTCTGCAGGATTGCTTTATGAGCATGCTTAGGTATGTGGTCCGGTTCTTTCAGGGGATCCATGGGTTATTGTGGCATGACCTGTGGAATGAGCCCTATCCGGGCCCTGTGGGGCAAGCTGCGGATACAATCCGTTCTCTTGATCCGGAGGCCTTTCTTTTCACGGAGGCATGCTATTTTACGAATATGGGCGTGCCGTCCGGGATAGAGAGGCTGTCCGATTCCGGCCAGGTATTCGAGCCCCATGGATATGACCTGATTGTAGATACGGGGCATGACGATCTGTACGATTCGGGAAGGGTGGAGCCGATATCACGGATTTTGGAGCGGAACCTGTGGAGCCATACTTACTGGTCCTGGAGACCTGATATAGAAGGGGTGCCTGAGTGGGGGGAGCTGGTCCGGGCATATCCCGTGGCTACGGCGGGAACCCTGCTTTACTATCGCTGGGAAGGGGACTGTATCACGTTGGAGTACGACGGAGTCCCGGGGTGCACGGAGGTGTTCGCCCCCAATCTGGGCCAGGGCACATGGGGCGTCCTGCGGCTGCAGGAGCATGTGTGGCCGGACACAAAGCACGGAGTGCTGCGCATCCGGTCGGACAGGGCACAGAATGTGCGGCTGTGCTTCGGCCGGGTCGCGGGAGCGTATGGCGGCGCGGTTCACGACCCGCTGGATTTATAATGCCGCACCCCCGCCCGCCACAGCAGGTAGCAGGGGATGAGGAACAGCATGGCGGCGAAGGGCAGGAGAGCGTACCGGACTTCCTCCCTCCTGCCCAGCACATAGAGCAGCGGGTAATACTGCACCAAAGCGAAGGGAATGATATAGGTCAGAACCCACAGGATGCCTTTGCCGTAGATGTCCACGGGGTACTTGCCGTGCTCGTTGAGGCCGAAGGTGAAGATATTGGTGAATTCAAGCCCTTCCAGGAAGAAAAAGCTCAGAGCGGCCTGGATGAGGAATATGCCGCTGAACAGGGCGCAGCCTCCGGCCAACATGAAGAAGACTGTGGCGATTTTGAAGGGCGTCCAGGAAATCCGGCTGGCGGCCACGGCGTAGACGAGGATCGCCAGGGCCTGGAACACCCTGCTGAAGCGCTCCAGGTCGCACTGGGTGCCCAGGATCTGCAGAAGGAGGCTGCGGGGGCGCAGCATCACCCGGTCGAACTCGCCTCTGCGCACCATGCCGGGGAAGGCCTCCAGGCCCCTGGCCCAGATCTCCGCCAGGGAGAAGGACATCAGGACGATGGAGTAGCACAGCAGCACCTCCTGGAAGATATAGCCCTTCACATGGGAAAAGCGCTGGAACATGAAGTATACGCTCAGGAACACAGTGAAGGATGCCAGGAAGCTCCCCACGAAGAGCATGAAGAAGGATTTTTTGTACTGCATCTTGCCGCGCAGTATGATGGACAGGTAGCGGCGGTAGAGCCGCAGTGGGCCTGTTTTTTTAATATATTCCTTTTTGTTTTCGTGATTCATATGATTTCCTCCTTTAACCGCCCTGTATCATCAGTTTCCGCTCCGCGTTCCCGCACAGAAGCCTGCCGATGGCCACCATGGCCGCCAGCCAGAATATCTGCAGGCCGATGGCCTTGTACATGGCCGCTCCCGCCAGGTCGCCGCTGTAGATGCGCAGGGGGACGTTCTGCATGGAGGCGAAGGGGAGGAGCTCCAGCACCTGCCTGATCTTTGCGGGGAAGAAGGGCAGGGGGATGTAGCCGCCTGTCAGGAAGTCCATCAGGGAGGAGCACATCCGCCGGAACCCGTCGGTGGAGACCATGTAGAGGCCGGATATGTAGATCAGCATGATATAGGCCACGGACACCAGCACAGCCAGCCCCAGGGTCAGCAGGAAAAAGGCGAACTGCCTGACATCCGCTGGGGCGGAGAGCCGGTAGGATTTCGGCAGGAACACCGCCACCAGCAGGATGGGGATGCAGCGTAGGCCCGCGCCGGACAGCCGGGAGGCAATGCTGCGGAAGAACCACAGGTCGTAGATTCGCACGGGTCTGCAGAGCTCATAGGCGATGTTTCCGCTGCGCACGGACTCCAGGATTTCCCCGTCGAAGATTCTGGCGGAGAGCATGGCGATGAAGGCCTGCTGGAACCAGATGTAGGAGCAGGTGGCCTCCATGGTCATGGGGTAGGCGGAAGGGTCGGATTCCATAAAGGCATGCATGGCCGCGATTTCCATGAAGCCCCAAAAGAACTGGGTGACCACGCCGCCAAAGGCCGCAGCCCGGTACTGCAGCCCCATCACGAGCCACATGCGGAAGTAGCTGATATATTTTTTCATGATTTCGAGACACCTTTCTATAATTATGGAAGAGGAGCATCCCATGGAAGAAGAGCATCCCATGGAAGAGGAGCATCCGCGTGCCGCAGGGCGGGCGCATGGTTCGGAAACGCTGCTCCGACACGGCGGATTCGGGTTTGCATAGCATGGATTCAGGTGATTTCGTAGGATTTATAGAGCTGCGCCAGGGTCTCGTCCATGCTGGCATCGCCCCTCTTGATGTCCTCCAGAGTGCCGTCCATGAGGATACGTCCCTTGCCGATCAGGATGATGCGGCTGGCCAGGGCCTCGATGTCCTGCATGTCATGGGTGGTGAGGATGACGGTGGTGCCGTGCTCCCGGTTCAGCCTCTTCACGAAATCCCGCACCGCAAGCTTCGATACCGCGTCCAGCCCGATGGTGGGCTCGTCCAGGAACAGGATGCCCGGGCTGTGCAGGAGGGAGGCCGCAATCTCGCAGCGCATGCGCTGTCCCAAGGAGAGCTGTCTGGCGGGGGTGCGCAGAAGCTCTGTCAGGGCTAAGGATTCGGTTAATTCTTCAAGGTTTTTTTGGTAGACCTGGGTGGGGATGGAATAGATGTCCCGGAGCAGCTCATAGGAGTCGATGACAGGCACGTCCCACCAAAGCTGGGAGCGCTGTCCGAAGACTACGCCTATCTGCCGAACATGGTCGATGCGCCGGTACTTCTCTCCCTGGGATTTCCGGCTGCGGCCGCTCTCGTCCAGGCTCCAGAGAATCCGGCCGTCTATGGACACCTTCCCGCGGTCCGGCGTCAGTATGCCGCTTAAGATTTTGATCGTGGAGCTTTTGCCCGCTCCGTTGGGGCCGATGTAGCCCACCATCTCGCCATTGCCGATGGTGAAGCTGATGTCTTTTAGGGCTTCGATTACCTCATACTCTCTGTGGAAGAGAGCCTTGCAGGCCGCCCCAAAGCCCGCGTTCCTTTTTGCGACTCTGTACGATTTGCATACGTTCTCCATCGTAATCATTGTGCTTCCTCCTGGTAGTTATACTGTGCCCCGGGCGGGGCTGTCCATATCTTGCCAAGTAGGTATGGCGTGGCTTGGCACGCCAGCTCTGTCGGATTTTGCCGACAGATACCTGAAAGGTAAAATATTTAGTTAGACATGTTTTGGAACAGGGATAATATTATAACAGATTGAAGTGGGATGGTCAATACAGAAAACTAAAATAGGAATTGACAAATTCCGAAAAATACCATACCATAGAAAGAGGATTACTTATAGAAGAAAGGGGTATTATCAATGAAGAATTACAAGTTCTGGTTCGCCACTGGCTCCCAGGATCTGTACGGGGATCAGTGTCTGGCCAAGGTAGCGGAGCACTCCAGGATTATCGTGGAAGGGATCAACAAGTCCGGCCTGCTTCCCTATGAGGTGGTGTGGAAGCCCACGCTGCTCACCAATGAGATGATTCGAGGCCTGTTCAACGAAGCGAACATGGATGGGGAGTGCGCGGGGGTCATCACTTGGATGCACACCTTCTCCCCTGCCAAGTCCTGGATCCTGGGGCTGCAGGAGTACCGCAAGCCGCTGTGCCATTTACATACCCAGTTCAACATGGAGATTCCCTACGACACCATCGACATGGATTTCATGAACGAGAACCAGTCCGCCCACGGCGACAGGGAGTACGGCCATATCGTCACCCGCATGGGAATCGAGCGCAAGGTGATTATGGGGCACTGGAGCGATGAAGGGACATTGAAGCGCCTGGCCGGGTGGATGCGCACGGCTGTGGGCATCATGGAGTCCAGCCACATCCGCGTGGTGCGGGTGGCGGACAATATGCGCAATGTGGCCGTCACCGAGGGGGACAAGGTGGAAGCCCAGATCAAGTTCGGCTGGGAGATTGACGCCTATCCGGTGAATGAGATTGCGGAATATGTGGCGGACGTGAGCCAGGGGGACATCGACGCCCTGGTGGAGGAGTATTACGCGAAATACCGGATTCTGGACGAGGGCAGGGAGGCCGCAGAATTCCGCCGTCATGTGGCAGTGCAGGCGGGCATCGAGATTGGCTTCGAGCGCTTCCTGAAGGAGAAGGACTACCATGCCATCGTCACCCATTTCGGCGACCTGGGTTCCCTGAAGCAGCTGCCCGGCCTGGCCATCCAGAGGCTGATGGAGAAGGGCTACGGCTTCGGCGGCGAGGGCGACTGGAAGACCGCAGCCATGGTGCGCCTGATGAAGATTATGGCGGAGGGGACCAAGGACGCCAAGGGAACCTCTTTCCTGGAGGATTACACCTACAACCTGGTGCCCGGCAAGGAGGGCATCCTGCAGGCCCATATGCTGGAGGTCTGCCCCACCATCGCGGAAGGCCCCATCGGCATCAAGGTCTGCCCGCTGTCCATGGGCGACAGGGAAGACCCCGCCAGGCTGGTGTTCACTTCCAAGGAGGGCAGCGGCATCGCCACTTCCCTGATCGACCTGGGGACGAGATTCCGCCTGATCATCAACGAGGTGGAGTGCAAAAAGGTGGAGAAGCCCATGCCCAAGCTCCCGGTGGCCACATGCTTCTGGACGCCGAAGCCCAACCTCACCGTGGGCGCGGAGAGCTGGATCCTGGCGGGCGGCGCCCACCACACCGCGTTCTCCTACGATTTGACCACGGAGCAGATGGTGGACTGGGCGGACGCCATGGGCATCGAGACCGTAGTCATCGATGCAGACACCACTATCCGCGGCCTGAAGAACGAGATGCGATGGAACGCGGTAGCCTATCGCTGAACAATCAATCTATATATGCAGCAATAAAATCTTGCTTAAAAACCGGATAAACGGACTTGCTGTGCTATGCGGCTGGCAAGAATTAAATGCCGTTTATATATTTCAATGGAATAAAAAGAGAAAAACAGGAGGGACGATATGGAAGAGAAGCATTCCATGGATATTTTAGAGCTGAAGAAGCATGCCAATGATGTGCGCAAAGGCATCATTGAGGCCGTGCACGGAGCCAAGGCCGGTCATCCCGGCGGCTCTTTGTCTGCGGCGGACATTTTCACTTACCTTTATTTCGAGGAGATGAACATCGACCCGGAGAACCCGAAGATGGAGGACAGGGACCGTTTCGTGCTCTCCAAGGGGCATACCGCTCCCGGTCTGTATTCTACGCTGGCCCACAGGGGATACTTCCCCGTGGCGGATCTCCCCACCCTGCGCCATCTGGGCTCTTATCTGCAGGGACATCCCTGCCTGCAGCATGTGCCGGGAGTGGACATGTCCTCGGGATCTCTGGGCCAGGGGATTTCCGCGGCTGTGGGAATGGCTCTGGGCGCAAGGCTTTCCGGCAGGGACTTCAGGGTCTACACGCTGTTGGGAGACGGTGAGATTCAGGAGGGGCAGGTCTGGGAGGCGGCCATGTTCGCCGGCCACAGGAAGCTGGACAACCTGGTGGCAATCGTGGACAACAACGGACTGCAGATCGACGGGCGGATAGACGATGTCTGCTCCCCCAATCCGATCGACAGGAAATTCGAAGCCTTCAACTTCCATGTAATCAATCTCAAGGACGGCAACGACATGGAGCAGGTCCGGGCCGCTTTCGCCGAGGCCAGGGCTACGAAGGGCATGCCTACGGCCATCATCGCCCACACCCTGAAGGGCAAGGGCGTATCCTTCATGGAGGGGAACGCGGACTGGCACGGCAAGGCACCCAATGACGCGGAATACGAGACCGCGATGGCTGACCTGGAGAAGCTGGGGGCAGCGCTTGGCGGATCGGCAGGGGCGAATTAAGAAAGGAGCGGTGAAGGAAATGTCTGATATAAAAGCTGTGAAGAAGATTGCCACCAGAGAGGCTTACGGCAACGCATTGGCGGAGTTCGGCGAGGCCTATCCGGACTTGGTGGTATTGGACGCGGATTTGGCGGCGGCTACCAAGACCGGCGTCTTTAAGAAGAAATTCCCCGAGAGGCATATCGACTGCGGCATCGCGGAATCCAATATGATGGGCATCGCGGCGGGGCTGTCCCTGACGGGCAGGATTCCCGTGGCCAGCACTTTCGCCATGTTCGCGGCAGGGCGGGCCTTTGAGCAGGTGCGCAATTCCATCGGCTACCCTCATCTGAACGTGAAGATCGGGGCCACCCACGCGGGCATCACCGTGGGCGAGGACGGCGCTTCCCACCAGTGCAACGAGGATATCGCCCTGATGCGGACGATTCCCGGCATGACCATCCTGAATCCCGCCGACGCGGTGGAGGCGAGAGCCTGCGTGAAGGCTGCTCTGGACTTTGAGGGGCCTGTGTACATGCGGTTCGGCCGGGCGGCGGTGCCTGTGATTCATGAGGAGAATGACTATAAGTTCGAAATCGGCAAGGGAGAGGTGCTGCGGGAGGGCAGCGACGTCACCATCGTGGCTACAGGCATCATGGTGAACTCCGCTCTGGAAGCTGCCTCTAAGCTCGCGGAAGAGGGCGTGAGCGCGGAAGTGATCAACATCTGCACCATCAAACCCCTGGACAAGGAGCTAATCGCAGCCAGCGCGAAGAAGACCGGAAAAGTGGTCACCGCGGAGGAACACTCCGTCATCGGCGGCTTAGGCGGCGCGGTGTGCGAGGCGCTGGCGGAGACCTGCCCCGTGCCGGTGTGCAGGATCGGCATCCAGGACGTGTTCGGCGAGTCCGGCTCCGCCGGGGCTTTGCTTGCGAAGTACGGCCTTGACGGCGACGGCGTGTACCGGACGGTGAAGGCGTTCCTGGCATGAGGGAAGGTTTTCTGGCAGCAGAGCATTCCAAAGAGAATCTGCTGTCTTGACGGGCGGCAGATTCTTTTACTATGTACAGGGATGCGTATGGACATTAGCGGCTTAGCTGCATGCGCCCCGTAGTGGGAGCATGCGCCCCGTAGTGGGAGCATGCGCCCCGCAGTGGGAAGTTGATTAAGGCGCTTGAAGGATGGCGCCGGACCGGGACGGGAAGCTGGAATAAGGGACAGGAATAAGCGGCTGGAGGACGATTGAATGGCAAAATTATATGTAAATGAAAAGAAGAAAAAAGGATACATCAATCCGGAGATTTACGGACATTTCTCCGAGCATCTGGGCAGATGCATCTATGAGGGGCTGTTCGTGGGGGAGGACTCCCATATCCCCAACAAGAACGGCATGCGCACGGATGTGGTGGAGGCGCTGAAAAGGCTGCAGATTCCCGTGCTGCGCTGGCCCGGCGGATGCTTTGCGGACGAGTACCACTGGAAGGACGGCATCGGCCCTAAGGAGGGGCGCAAGCGGATGGTGAACACCCACTGGGGCGGGGTGGTGGAGGACAACAGCTTCGGCACCCACGAGTTCTTCGAGCTCTGCGAGCAGCTGGGCTGCAAGACCTACATCAACGGCAATGTGGGCAGCGGCACCGTGCAGGAGATGTCCGAGTGGGTGGAGTACATGACCTTCGACGGCGTGTCCCCCATGGCGGAGCTTCGCCGCAGGAACGGCCGGGAGGAGCCCTGGAGGGTGGACTACTTCGGTGTAGGCAACGAGAACTGGGGCTGCGGCGGCAACATGACGCCGGAATATTATGCCAACCTCTACCGCAGGTACCAGACCTACGTCCGCCATTACGACAAGGCCGCGCCCGTCAAGAAAATCTGCGGCGGCCCCAACGCGGACGATGACAACTGGACGAAGAAGGTGCTGGAGACCTGCTACGCCAAGCCGAATCCGGGCGGGAAGAATTTCAGCGGCTTCATGGACGGGCTGTCCCTGCACTATTATGTGGTGCCCGGCGACTGGGAGCACAAGGGAAGCGCCACCGGATTTGACGAGGCGGACTGGTACAAGACCATGCACAAGGCGCTCTACATGGAGGAGCTGATCAAGCTCCATGGGGCCATCATGGATCAATATGACCCGGACAAGAAAATCGGCCTGATCGTGGACGAGTGGGGCGACTGGTTCGACGTGGAGCCGGGGACGAACCCGGGCTTCCTCTACCAGCAGAACACCATGCGGGACGCTTTGGTGGCGGCGGTGAGCCTGAACATCTTCAACAGGCACTGCGACCGGGTGAAGATGGCCTGCATCGCCCAGATGGTGAACGTGCTCCAGTCCGTGATCCTCACGGAGGATGAGCGGATGCTGCTGACGCCCACCTACCATGTGTTCCACATGTACAGGGGCCATCAGGGGGCCGAACTGGTGGAGAGCAGCCTGTCGGTCGAGGGAACCGTGGGTGTGGAGGGCTATGAGGTGCCCGCCCTGCAGGAATCCGTGTCCGTGCGGGAGGACGGGACTGTGCTGGTGACCCTGGCGAACCTGTCCGTCCGAGAGGCTTGTCCTGTGGAGCTGATGCTCACGGAGAAGAAGCCGGAGACCGTGAAGGCCGCAATCCTCACCGGCAAGATGCAGGCGCACAATACCTTCGAGGAGCCTGACCGGGTGAAGGAAGAGGAGTTCCAGGATGTGGCGCTGACAGAGCGGGGCGTGCGCTTTACCATCCCGGCCTGCAGCGTGGTGAGTTTGGAAATCCGGTAGGATAGCGGAAGTTAAGTGCATATAGAGATGGAAAGATGAGAGAACGGCAGGATGAAGATATAGAAGCGTCCTGCCGTTTTTTGCAAAGATTGATGCTGGTGCCAATCATCGGGGCACCTTCGCGGACGGCCTGAAGATATCCGACACGACCCTGGACAGGTTCGGGCTTGGCTACAAGAGCACCATCCGCTTCCGGACGGAGGTGCGGGAGGATGCCGCCCATGTGGGCGGGCTGACCCTGTTCGGGAACGGATTCAGGAACTACGGGCAGGGCATCAAGGTGCGGACGCGCTACAGCCCCATGGAGAGCGCCGGGGGACAGGCGTGAGGGTAGGATTAGGGATTGCAGTTCTTGCAGGGATCATATCCCATGGAAATGACATCGTCACGGCTGCCGGTATAATTCTGCTTATTCTCTTCCTTCATCTGCTTTACGCTGCGGCAGGTGGGATAGTGGAACTTGTGCGTATTCGTGTTCAGGATATAGGCGGTTCCCTGGGGTTGCTCTTCCTGGGAGACGCTTGGTTCGGCGGACGGCGCCTGGGCAGATTCCTGGGGCAGGGCTCCTGTGGATTCCTGGTCCTGCTCCGGAGATGTGTCTGCGGCGGATTCGGAGACAGGCGCCCGGGAAGGTTCTGTGGATTCTGGCGGAGCCTGTGTCGTGGACGGGGCAGAGTCCGGCGCCTGGGCATCCGGGGCAAGGGCGCTCTCCCCCGTGGCATAGTCGATTGCGATGCCGGGCTGCACGTTGTAGGCGTAGACGCAGAACGAGATGGCCTCGCCGCCGTCTTCCACGGACCGGGCTTCCATCAGCACGCCGGAAGCCAGCAGATTCTCCCCTTCGAAAACGGGCGTGACCCGGTAGAGGACATGGTTCCCGCTCTCTGTCACATAATCCGCTATCCTGTTTTCATAGGGCAGCATCCCCTGGACATTCAGATACCGGGTTCCGGTGATCAGGTTCCGCTCATTGGCATTCTCGCCGGACAGAAGATACCCAATCAGATGGCATCTGTTATACAGATAATTTCCGTCTATAATATCGTTGTATTTTACGGTATGCCAGCCTGTGGGCCGGACATTTCCGATAGAGCCGCGCTCCTCCGTCGGCATCAGGTCCAGTCCGACGCAGGCATAAGCGGCGCCGCATCTGCCGAGGTCATCCAGCCCACTGTAGGATTCGAAGGACTGGGTCGTAAGCTCCTCCTCGGAAAAATAGGGGACATTGCCGTTCACCACCGCCCAGGGCTCCCCGGAATACGGCCCGATGTCCGCAAGGCTGAAAGGGGTTGCGGGAATCTGCGGGGCCGGTTCCGGCCGGTTTTCCGCCTGGTCGGATACAGAGACCGTATCCGGCTGGGACTGGGAGGATATGGCTGCCCCGTCCCCGGACTGGGAGCCTGTAGCTTTCGGCGGGAGGGCTTCCGCTGATTCCCGGGGGCTTTCGGCGGAGGGCTCCGGGGAAGCGGACACAGCCGGAGACGGCGCTTCATAGCCGGAAGGGGAGCGCTCCGGACCTGTCGTCCCTGGCGACTGGGCACAGGAGCATAGGAGCAAGGCGATAATGGCAATAAGGTTCAGTCTCATCTTTTTCATCTTTGGTGTCTCTCCTTTTTTACGTCTCCCTTATTTTAGCAGAAAGGGAGCCATATATCCAGACCACCGAGAAAATATCAAGGAAAATATTTTTGCAAAAGCATTGAAAAAGAACGGATGTTCTGGTAAAATGATGTGAAGGAAGAGGGCCCTGCATGACCGGACAGGGCGGGAAAGGCGGTGGCTGAGGATGCCGGAAGCGAAAAAAATCTATGTGGCAATCGATTTGAAATCCTTCTATGCCTCAGTGGAATGCGTGGAGCGGGGGCTGGATTCCATGGACACCAACCTTGTGGTGGCGGACAGCAGCCGCACGGAGAAGACCATCTGCCTGGCGGTATCCCCCTCGCTGAAAGCCTACGGCATTCCTGGGAGACCCAGGCTGTTCGAGGTGGTCCAGAAAATCAGGGAGGTGAACGCCCGCCGCCGATGCCTGGCGCCTGGCCAGAAATTCACCGCCAGTTCCTACAGTGCGGCCCGGCTCCTGTCCTCCCCGGAGCTTTCCGTGGATTACATCACAGCGCCGCCGCGGATGTCGCTGTATCTGGAATACAGTACGAAGATATACGACATTTACCTGAGGCATGTGGCGCCGGAGGACATCCATGTGTATTCCATCGACGAGGTCTTTCTGGACGTGACCCAGTATCTGGAGGCCAGCCGCCTGACGGCCAGGGAGTTTGCGGAGAGGATGATAAAGGAGGTGCTGCAGGACACAGGCATCGTGGCCACCGCAGGGATAGGCACTAACCTTTACCTGTGCAAGGTGGCCATGGACATCGTGGCCAAGCATGTGGAGCCGAATCAGGACGGCGTGCGGATTGCGCTGCTGGACGAGAGGGAGTACCGGAGCCGCCTGTGGGGGCACCGTCCCCTGACGGATTTCTGGCGGGTGGGCAGGGGATACGCGAAGAAACTGGAGGAGAACGGCCTGTATACCATGGGGGACATCGCCAGATGCTCCCTGGGAGGGCCTTCGGACTATCACAACGAGGAGCTGCTCTACCGGCTCTTCGGGGTCAACGCAGAGCTGCTGATCGACCATGCCTGGGGGTACGAGCCCTGCACCATCGCGGATGTAAAGTCATACAGGCCCCAGGCCAGCAGCATGGGGGCCGGACAGGTGCTGCACTGCCCTTATGGTTTTGAGAAAGCAAAGCTGATTGTGCGGGAGATGACGGATCTCCTGACGCTTGACCTGGTGGACAAGGGGCTGGTGACGGATCAGATGGTGCTGACCATCGGCTATGACGTGGAGAGCCTGACAAATCCGGAGATACGAAAAGCCTACAAGGGCCCTGTCACCACAGACCGGTATGGCAGGAAGGTTCCCAAGCATGCCCACGGCACGGCCAACATAGGGCGCTTCACTTCCTCCACAAGGCTGATCATGGATGCGATGATGGAAATTTACGACAGGATTGTAGACAAAAACCTGCTGATAAGGCGGGTCACCGTGGCTGCCGGGCATGTGGTGAGGGAAGGCGAGGCCGTGTCGGAGGATACCTACGAACAGTTGGACATCTTCACGGATTACCAGGCGCTGTCAAAGCAGAGGGAAGAGGAGGAGGCCGCCCTGAAGCGGGAGAGGAAGATGCAGGAGGCCATACTGGAGATAAAGAAGAAATTCGGGAAGAACGCGATCCTGAAGGGGATGAACCTGGAGGCGGGAGCTACGGCAGTGTCAAGGAACGGGCAGATTGGCGGGCATAAGGCGTAGGGCGGGCGAAGGCATCGGCGCCGGGGAAGTGCACCCGGAGAAGGGAGCTACGGCAATGCCAGGGAAAGGGCAGATTGGCGGGCATAAGGCGTGGGACGGGCGAAGGCACCGGGGAAGTTGCACCCGGGGGAGGGAGCTACGGCAATGCCAGGGAAAGGGCAGATTGGCGGGCATAAGGCACGGGACGGGCGAAGGTGCTGGAGAAGCCGCGCCTGGAAAGGCAGGGAATCATATGGGAGAAGGAATCATGCAGAACAACCATCGCTATGACGATATCATCGGCCTGCCCCGCCATGTCTCCAAACTGCACCCGCCTATGCCGGTGGCCGACAGGGCGGCGCAGTTCATGCCCTTTGCGGCGCTTACAGGCTTCGGGGATGCCATCGAGGAGACAGGGCGGCTGACGGACGAGAGGATGGAACTGGAAGAGGATATCATCGAGGAGCTTGATGGGAAGCTGCAGTATCTGAGAGAGCATGTGAAAGAGCATCCAGAGATATCCGTCACCTATTTCCAGCCCGATGCCAGAAAGGAGGGCGGGACTTATGCGACTGCCGCCGGGCGGATTTGGAAGGTAGATTTCTATGAGCGGATGCTGGTCATGGAGGATGGTACCAAGGTTCCTATGAAAGCGGTGGTGGGGATGGAAGGGGAGGTATTTTCTGATTTGGAGGAATTGGGGTGAGTGGGCTGTGGCCGTGGGGCGGTTGCAGTTAACTGCGGTTTTCATCGATGCGCGGTATATATCATAAAAAAGTTCGCCTAACTGGCATGTTAGGCGAACTTTTTTATCACTTCTAACATTTTATACCCAATGTGGGGATAGTGCAAGTCTAAATTTATTTTTGTCAATATTTGCTAATTTCTCTTAGGTTTTCCATGGTTTTTCATATATTTCGCAGAGAAATTTGGGCTAAATTACCATATTTGGTACTTGGCCATCATTCTTGTGCCGCTTTTCAAAGGAAGGTGCGGGGGGTGAAAAGGGGCCAAAAAGTTCGCCTAACATGCCAGTAAGGCGAACTTTTTGGAGGACGGCAGGGGGGACAGGGGCCGACTTGACGCCTGTGGCATGTGCGTTAGGCGATAGCCTGTCGGCATGCTGTCCTGCCTGGAAATGGGCACAAGGGGGTGGAGCGGAATGCCTGAGACGAGCAAGATCGGAAGAGCGTCGTGTAGGGAAAGAGTGTAGA